>JAJZWW010000074.1 GCA_021846485.1 Actinomycetes bacterium | reverse complement strand
CGACGACGAGGCGTGCAGGGTGGCCATCGAGCCGTCGGTGCCCTGGCTCATCGCGTTGAGCAGCGCCAGAACCTCTTCTCCGCGGGCCTCGCCGACGATCACCCGGTCGGGCGACATGCGAAGCGCCCAGCGGACCAGTTCGGCCAAGGACACGCCGCCCTCGCCTTCGAGGTTCGGCTCCCTGGCCTCCAGGGCGACGACGTCGGGGTGCAGGTCGCCGAAACGGTCGAGTCCGAGCTCGAGTGAGTCCTCGATCGTGACCAGACGCTCTTCGGGTGGGATGTCGGCCGCCATCGCGCGGAGCAACGTGGTCTTTCCCGCCCCGGTGCCCCCGCAGATGATCACCGACTTCCGTGCCAGCATCGCGGCGCGAAGGAGCTCGCGCAGTGCGAGGTCGAGGGTGCCGAGGTGGACCAGGTCGTCGGGGGTGACCCGCAGGTAGCGGTGCCGGCGGATCGACACGCACGGCCGGGCAGCGACGGCCATGAGCGCGAACAGCCGGGAGCCGTCGGGCAGCTGCAACGACAGGCGTGGCGAGCCGCGGTCGAAGCGCCGCTCGCCGATCCCCACCCGTGCCGCCGCGCTGCGCAGCATCTCTTCGAGCTCGGCGTCGCTCCCGGCGATCGGGGCCACCTGCTCCCTTCGGCCATCGGCGTAGCGGACGAAGACCTGGTCGGCCCCGTTCGCGTTGATGTTCTCGATCGAAGGGTCGTCCAGCAGGCGTTGCAGGCGGTCCAGGCGGAACAGCGCGTCGAAGACCGCCCGGGCGAGCGCGTCCTCCTCGTCAGGGGCGAGCAGCACGTCGCGGTCGCGTAGCGCCTTGGTGGCCCGGCGCTCCAGGGCGTCTGCGATCAGCTGGCGGCCGAGCACCTGCTCGTCGGCCGGGCCGAGCGCGGGGCGTCCCCCAGCCGACAGCTCGCGTTCGTGCTCGGAGAGCGCGGCGAGCACCTCGGCCCGCAGCCCGGCCACCACCCCTGCCTCGGGGGTCACTGGTCCACGCTCACTGGGCCACCTTCACTGGTCCACGCTCATTGGGCCGCCTCCTCGGGGACGCTGCCGTTGGTGTGCGGGCGGGTGTCGGCCCGCCAGGCCGAGAGCACCCGGCTGCCTATCGCCACCCGCCGGCCGGCGCGTGGCTGCTCGGTGAGCACCACGTCCTCCATGACCTCGTCGACAGGGGAGCCGTCACGGGCGAGGCGCTCGGCGAGGGTGCGGGCCGCCCGCACGAAGGGCGCCATCCGCAGCCGCCGGTCCGACGCGCTGCACGCGACGAGCGCGTCGGGGGTCCCTGGATCCCACGGCAGACGGGCCAGAACCGGGAGACCCAGCGCCTCGGCGATCTCGGCGTCGGGGTAGGGGCCGTCGCCAACGACCACGAGCCCGGTGCCCGGACCCACCGGATGGGCGTCGAGCCAGGACGCCACCGCCTGCAGGTCCACCAGGCGCCCCCGGCTCACCAGCACTGCCCTGTCCCCACGGGTCGCTCGGTCCGCCCGGGCAGCCCGCTCGAAGATGCCGAGGACCCCCGACGTCTCCTCCAGGCGGCCGCAGTCGACCAGCACGTCCGCGTCGAGCTCGCCGAGGCGTCCAAGCAGCGTGGCCAGCATCCGAAGCGCGCTCTTGGCCTGGTCGCCCCGGGCCGGGCCGGCGAGCACCGACGCCCCACCAGGGAGCGTGCGGCAGTGCTCGAAGACGAGGGACGGCTCGGCGCCCCGGCGCGCCGCCGCAGCGAGCGACACGAGCCCCGGCTCTGCCGGCCACCCCGCCGACGCGGCCAGCGTCCCGCCGGCAGGATCCGCCTCCACCACCAGCACCGACCGCCCCGGTTGCTCTGCTCGTCTCGGCCAGGTGGCCGCGAGGCCAAGGACGAGCGCCGTCACCCCGCACGAGCGGACCGAGCCGAACGCCGTGACTCTGCCCATGTCAGCTGCCTCCGCCCATCTCAGCTGCCTGCGCCGATCTCGACCACCGACGCCTGGCCGGCTGCGGCGAGGGCGGCCACCTCGCCGGCGTCGCGCGAGCCCACCGCCAGCGAGAGCACCGTCGGCGCGCCCGAGTCGACCGGGGCGGCATCGACCGCGAGCACCGTCGCCTGGACCGGACTTCCGGCCGTGACCGACCCTGTGGCGCTCCCCGACGAGGCACCAGTAACCGGGACGACCTCGACACGATCCCCGGGAGCAAGGGCGGGAGGGTAGGCGCCGGCCTTCAACCCGACCGCCACCACGTCGGACCCAGAGCCCACCGCCGGCGCCGAGCCGACCTCTGCGGTGGTGAGGAGCGACCCGGCGACGAGCGGCACCGCAGCCCGACGCCCGACCACGCTCCCCTCTGCCCCCGTGGCCACGACATCGATCCCGCTGCCGGTCGAGACCTTTGCCGCTCGCAGGTCGGTTGCGCTCAAGACCTGACCGGCGGCGACCGGCTGGGCGACGACGAGGACGTCCTCTCGGGTCCCGAGGTGCAGGGACGCGTCGGTGAAGGCGAGCGCGCAGCCCACCACGAGCAGCACCCCCACCACGACGAGGGGCAGCTGGCGGCGCCGCCCGAGGGTCGGGGAAGCCAGCGTGCGGCGAGCGTCTGGTGGTTGCTGTCCATTACGCCGGGTTGCCGTCGCCACCTGTGCCATGACGCGCCTTTCTCTCAGTCGCTCCCCGACCCGGGGGTGTTGATCGCCTGGGACTCGGTCACCGTCACCGGGACTTGTGCGGCCGGCCCCGCCTGGACTCCGAGGCTCCCGCCACCCGGCGCCCCGGTTGCCGTCCAGGTGACCGACCAGAAGATGGTCGCGGTCACCGTGAAGGAGCCCGGGGCGGGCCAGACATACGAGCAGTCGGTCGTCGCGTCCGGGGCAGCAGCGCTATACGGCGTGCCCGGTCCGTCGCAGGTGACCGAGGCGCCGTTGCCCATGTCGAAGACCACCTTGGTCGGCACGGCGCTCGCTGTCGTGGTGACCGGGCCCGCGGTCGCCGACGCCGAGACCGCACGCCACTGGGACGGGTTGATCCACAGCCACGACGCCAGGCCGACCAGCTGGGGGGAGCCATCGGGCGGGGCCATCTCGATCACCGGCGAGGAGAGGCCGAGCTGCTTCGCGGCCTGCTCGGCCACAACCACCGGGGCGACCTGGACTGCGCCCGCAGCAGGGACCGCGCCGGTCACCCAGAACGGCGGCATCGGGTCGATCACCCCTGGTCCCCGGCAGTCGGGGAACACCCACTGGCCCGGCTGCGGTCCCCCGACCCCGAGCGCCGCGGTCGCCGACGGGCCACCCGCGCCGTAGGTGCAGCCGTAGGGCTGGTTCGGGTTGGGCTTCCCCGCAGGCGGCGTGCTCTGCGCCCCGGTCGCCCACGAGCTGTCCTGCGGAGGCGTCCAGTAGGTATGGCCAGCTTGGACCGTCAGCGTGCCGCCGGATGCCTGCACCGACGTCCATCCGTACTGGCCGTTCGGGTCGTTCGCCCATGCCGGCGTGGCGTCAACGACCGCCATCACCGCCGCAGCAACGAGTGCCATGGCGAGCGTCAGGATCCGGGAGCGCATTTCCCGTCCGTCACGATCTGCTTGTAGACCTTCCACTTCCCCCCCGACAGCACCAGGGTTGCGGTCACCCCGTCGTTCTCGGGCGGGGTGACCGGCGGGACCGGCTTGCCGCTCGACGCGTAGAACAGCTCCGCTTGGCTGTACGCGCAGTCGACGACCGTGGCTGAGGTCGACGAGAGCACAGTGACCTTCGGGTGCAACGTCGTCGTGCCGCGCCCGACCATTCCCTGACGCTGGTCGGCAAGCAGGTTCGCTTTGACCCGCTGGAGTTGCGGGTCGACCATGGTGGCGGCCAGCGCCGGGTCTTCGGGGTTCGCCGTGGCTAGCGCCTGCTCGAACGCCGCCCACCCGGCGCGGTAGGCGGCGAGCACGGCGGCAGCGGTCGCCGTTGTGGTCGTGCTCGTGGAGGTCGAGGGAGGCGATGACGAAGTCGTCGTGGACGACCGGACAGGTCGTTCCGTGGTGGAAGGCGATGCCGAGCCGCCACTGCCGCCACATGCAGTCAGCGCCAATCCGGCGACGACGAGAGAGGCAGCGACTCCGGCGGTGCGCTGCCAGCGGCTGCGTGGTACGCCCGATCGATCGCGCCGGGCTCGCAGCCGCCTCTCGGTCCCTCGGGCGCGCGCCTTGGTGCTCCCTTGGGCCCTACCCTTTCTTCTGGAGTTCTCCTTCATATGATCGCCTTCACGTGACCGGCACCGTCCTCGACGCAGAGCTGGTGCACCGCCGCTGGCGGAGGCGACCCGAGAGGCATGCTCGCCAAGGAGGACTCTTCGGCGCACGGTGACACCGGCCCAAGATGACCGTAAACCCCCAGCGGGGCGCCCCGCCTGGTGCTGTCACTCGTAGTCCTGGGAGTGATAGTCCTGGGAGTGATAGGCGTGGGAGTCCTAGTCCTGGCAGTGCCAGGCATTGGTAGGCTTTCTCGCATGCGGACCGCAGCGTCCGACCCCGCCAAAGAACGGCGGGCTGAGCTTGCCGAGTTCCTACGCGCCCGGCGGGCGGACCTGCTTCCAGAGGACATCGGCCTCGACGCCTACCCCGGTCGGCGCAACACGCCGGGGCTTCGCCGAGAGGAGGTCGCCGCAGCAGCGGGCGTCAGCCTCACCTGGTACACCCGCCTCGAACAAGGCCGGCCCGGCGAGCCGAGCATCCAGGTGATCGACGCCATCGCCCGCACCCTGCGACTCGACGACGAGTCCCGCCGCCACCTGCGCCGCCTGGCGGGGCTTCCTGTGCCCGAAGATGACCACATGACTGGTGACCTCGACGCATCCCTCGCCCGCCTCCTTTCGGCCATCGAGCCCGCACCGGCGTGCCTGCTCGACCTGCACTTCGACTTCGCCGCCTGGAACCAGCCCTTCGACCGGCTCTGGGATCCAGGCTCGCTCCCAGCCCGACGCCGCAACCTCATGTGGCTCTACTTCGCCGAGGGCACCGCGACGGCCGGCGTCGTCGGCCGTGAAGAGCGCGGACGCCACCTCCTCGCCCAGTTCCACGAGGTCGCAGCCGAGCACCCCGGCGACCCTCGCTTCGCCGAGATCATCGGCGAGCTCACCGAGCACAGCGAGCAGTTCCGCACCTGGTGGCCGAAGCACAGCGTCGAGCAAGCGCTCACCACCCAGATCGCGCTTCGCCGAGCGCATCTCGGGGTCATCCGGCTCGATGTCACCGAGCTGAAGGTGGCGGCCCACCCCTCGCTCACCCTCTGCGTCCAGGTGCCATCCCGACCAACAGACGCCGAGAAGCTCGCCCACATCACCTGACCGATGACCTCCACGCGGGAGAACTCGGTCCGCAACGCGCCTCGGGAGCTCACACATCTTTGCCGGACTTGTCCTGTGCGCCGATCCGCCGATGCGGGGCTACCCGGTCGATACGACCCCCGGCCCACGTGCCGATGCGGAGCACGGTGCCCTGGCGCACACCGACTGCCTCGACTCTTCGAGCACGAGCTCAGCGAGCAATGCTCGGTCACCGGCTGGTTCCGCGATCCCCGGCTGGGGTGGAGAGAGGCTCCACGTCCGGCACGCAGCCGCACGCGCAGCTCGACTGCTTGCCCCGCCAGGCTCGCGATCCCTCTCCGAGGGCGACGGCGGCGATGAGGCGCGCGACGGCTGGGTCGACTCACCACACTCCGAGGAGGGTGTTGACGACCAGGGCCGGCGAGCACGGCTACGGCCTGGGCCGCACAAAGCAGGTTCCGGGTACCTTCACCGACGACGGTGCCTAAGCCAGGGCAAGCAGCGTTTCGATGGCTGCGAATGGCGATGTCAATGTACGGGTGTTACCGGCCGAGGAGCAAGAAATCGCGACAATACGTTGGCCGCGGCGCTCGGCGGTCTCCGAGGCGTGGCGTGCTCCGGTGAGGCGCTAAATGACGATGATGCTGGCGAGGGCTTCGATGCACGAGTCGGGGCCGAAACCGAGAAGAGCGACCGATGCCGCGGCGAGGGCTGCTGCGACGGCGCCCCTGCCTCGATGCCGAGCCAGGCGAGGGTGAGCCAGGACAGCAGGCGTGCTCGTGGCGCGGCACGCCCCACGCGGCGCTTCCCTACGGGTGCGCTGCGGGCTCGATGCTGGGGCCAGGCGTGGAGCACTCAGCGAAAGTGGCGAACCTTCGAAGCTGGCCGTCGTCTTGGTCCGTTGCGTCGACTATCGCTCTACCTCTACGTCGGAATATCTATAGATGCAGATAGGTTGATCTCATGGAAGGAGGAGCGATGACGGTGACGACCGAGACCGAGGCTCAGCTGCTCGACGGGATCTGTGAGCCCCCGATGGCGACCGGCGAGGCAGCCGAGCTCGCCGAGGTGTTCCAGGCCCTTGGAGACCCGACCCGGCTGCGGATCCTCTCGGTGCTCGACACCGCGTGCGTGCCGGTGGGAGCTATCGCCGAGGCGACCGGGCTCCGCCAGCCGGCGGTCTCCCACCACCTGCGAGTGCTCCGTGACCGTGGGCTCGTACGGCCCGAGCGCAGAGGTGCCTACGTCTACTACTGCGCGGCGAGCGAGGCGCTGCGTCCCGCCATCGACGCGGCTCGTGGCCTGCTCGGGGACCGGAGGCCACGATGAGCATCACGCAGCTCTACTGCCAGAGCGGCTGTGGGGCGTGCGCGACGTTGCACCGCTCGCTCGTCGCAGAGGGCGTCGAGGTCGAGACCCACGACATCAGCAGCGACCCTCATGCCTACGACACGGTGACCTCGCTGGGCTATCGCTCCTTGCCTGTGCTTGTCACCCCCGAGGGCACGTCGGCGGCGGGAGCCGATGCCGGTGCGCTCGCCCGCCGGCTCACCTCCAAAGCCCAGGCATCCGCTGGCGCCAACCGTGACACCGCCCATGGCCCAACATCACCTGCCACGCCCGCCACCCCGGCGCTCCCAGGCCAGCTCGACGAGCCTTACCACCCCCACCATCTGGCCTCCGAGCCGTCTCGACCGGAGGTCGTAAGCAGAAAGGAGCGGTCATGATGCCCACAGGATGGGGCTTCTTCCCCTGGCCGGTGCTGTTCGTGATCCCGATGGTCACCATGGCCGTGCTCATGGTCATCCGCCTCGCCCACCACGACGGTCCCATGGGACCCCGATGCGGGGTCACTGCGCCACCGGCTCGCTCGGCGGGTGAGGTGGCACCCCCGCTGGTCGAGGATCCGATGGTGGTTCTCCGGGACCGTTTCGCGCGCGGCGAGATCGACCTCGCAGAGTTCGAGGCCCGCCTCGAGGGGCTGCTGCGCACTGATCCAAGCGAGTCAGTACCCCGGTGGGGCCGGCCCGCCGCGGCCGCTTCGTCGGGGAGGACGCGATGAGCCCCGCCTCGACCACGACCGATCCTGGCGCGTTGATCGCCGACCAGCGCGAGCACTGGGAGGCAACCCTGCAGGCGAACCCCGAGATGTACGGGGCAGAGCCGAGCGAGCCGGGTCGCCACGCCGCGAGCCGGTTCACCACCGACGGCTTGTCCCGGGTGCTCGAGCTCGGGGCTGGCCAGGGACGTGACACGCTCGGTCTCCTCGCTGTCGGGCTCGAGGTCACCGCGCTCGACTACGCGGCCGGCGCACTGGAAGGGATCGTC
Organism: Actinomycetes bacterium; assembly: GCA_021846485.1. Classification (GTDB taxonomy): domain Bacteria; phylum Actinomycetota; class Acidimicrobiia; order Acidimicrobiales; family Palsa-688; genus JAKAQB01. Next base: position 3,675 of record JAJZWW010000074.1, on the reverse strand, counting down.
GAGGCTGCAGGCGCGAAGGGGTACGCCGGGCGGCTTGCGACCGTCGCCCACGACGTCCGCCAGCCTTTGCCGTTCGCCGACACGAGCTTCGACGCCTGCTACTCCCACATGCTGTTCACCATGGCCCTCTCAAGCGACGAGCTCGCCGCCCTCGCTGCCGAGATCCGCCGGGTGCTGCGCCCCGGTGGGCTGTGCATCTACACCGTGCGCCACGTCGGAGACGCCCACTTCGGCGCGGGACGTGAGCTCGGCGACAACATCTACGAGAACGGCGGGTTCGTCGTCCACTTCTTCGACCGCCAGCTCGTCGACCGCCTCGCCGAGGGCTTCGAGCTCGAAGACGTGTCCGCCTTCGAAGAGGGCGGCCTGCCCCGCAGGCTCTGGCGGGTCACGATGCGCCGGTCGTGACCAGCCTCCTCAGGACCTGCTGGCAGCTGGGCTCTGTTGTCGCCGGAGCAGTCGCCGGGTCGGCCTCGACGGTCCTCACCTCGCCGGCGAAGGGTGCTGCCACGGTCGCTGCCCGATGCTGTCCGGCGCTGTTACCGGTCTGCCTCGATGCCATCTTCGCCAACCTCACCACCGAGCAGCGCAGCCAGCTCGCAACCACCATTACCGCGGCACTCACCGCTGCGGCTGCCCGCCAACCAACCCGCGAAACCCCAACCATGAGAACGGAAGGCACAGACCATGACCAGCACTGACAACAGCCCAGCCACCGCGGAGCTGACCGACCCCCAAGCCGTCGCCACCGACGACGGCGTCGACCTGCTCCTCCCCCCGACAACGCCCCGCGACGTCCTCGACGTGTTCGTCGCCTCGTGCAACATCGGCCAATGCGACTGCGACACCACCTTCGTCTCGAAGATCGCCGCAGTCCGTCTGTTCGAAGAGCCCGACCACCTACGGGTGCGCATCACGGGAGCGGTCACCCCCGAGGAGGTTCTCGCCGAGATGGTCGCCTCTGCCCCCGAGCTTCACAGCCCACAGTCCTGACCGCCAGGTGTGGCAAAACCAGAAGGAGCGTCCTTTATGGATGACATGCGAACGATGATGGGCAACATGATGGGATCGGCAATGCCGCAGATGATGGACAAGATGTTCTCGGCGATGGCGCCCGAGCAGCGTGTCGAGCTCGTCACTCAGATGATGCCGCGGTGTCTGACGATGGTGCTCGATAGCCTCGACCAGCCCGGGCGTGAGCGCCTCGCCCGGGACATGATCGACTCGTTCACGAACCTTGCCGAGCACTACCTTCCCTCCACCACAGCGCCGGCGGGCAAGTAGGCAGCCACCCCAGACGACAGCAGCGCCACCGAGGGGGCGAGCGAGCAGGCGTGATCGCCCGGAGCAGCTCGAGCTCGGAGGTGAGCTCCGTGAGTGTCTTGCCGAGAGCATCGGCTGGCTGCGTACGAAACGAAGCCGGGATGTGGCTGAACCTGTCCAGCCGCGTCAAGACGCCCCACAGGGTCCTGACCCGTACCCGTGCGCTTGGCTCCGGCCCGGCCGACCGGCAGCGGGCGGAATGCGCATGCAGGCGAAGTGGCAGGGAGCTCTGGCCGGGACGATGGCGGGCAGGCAGGGACAGGGTGTCAAGCCTGTAGGAGCTATGGCCTGGCCTGGAGGGCGACGAACCCGGCGCCGGCCACGGCGCCGTCGTGTGCGTCCTCTTCGACCGGGTCGTCGCTCGGGGCTTGGGTGAGGGTGGAGCAGGCGCCGGTGACCGTGAACCCGGCCGTGATGAGCATCTGACGGTGCTCGGCGAGGGTGAGGAACCGGGCGCCTCGGTAGAAACGGTGGCCGGCACGTCCCTGGGCTTCGTAGCGCCGTCCCCAGGCGCTGTTGTCGAGCGGCACCACGCCGGTGACGAGGCGGCCTGAGGGGAAGAGGACCCGACGAGCCTCGCCGAGTAAGGCGGCCGGATCGTCGGCGAAGCAGAGCGTGACGACGAGGACGACGGCCCCAAACGTGCGATCACCGAACGGGAGGCGTTCGCCGGCACCTTGGACGACCGCCACGGCGCGCCCAGCCGCGAGACGAAGTGGCGCCCGGGCAGGATCGAGGCCGGCCTCGAGGCCGAGCGCGGCGGCGAAGCGCCCCGATCCGACCCCGACTTCGAGGCGGGGACCGGTCCCCGAAGGCACGAGGCGGCGCAGGCAGCCGAGCTCGAGGTCAAAGAGCAACCTTCCCGGCGTGCTGTCATACCAGGCGTCGTAGCGCGCGGCGAGCTCCTCGAAGGCCGAGGCCCGATGCCGCCGTGGTTCCGGTCCCGCCTTTTGGGCGGCGGTCGGCTTCAGTGCCTACAGCTTCAGTGCCGCTCGGCGCCGAGGTCGGAGAGCTCGCTCGTCACCTCGGCAAGGGCCTCTTCGAGGTCGCGCCGGCGCTCTTCGAGCACCCGCTGCCGGCTCGTTGTCTCATCCTCACGCTCCAAGCGCCGGCCTCGCCCGCGGCTACCGCAACAGCCCGAACCGCCGCAGCAGCCCTCGCCATGGCCCCAACCGCGGCCCCGTGGGCCACGCTCGACGTCATCTCGTCTCATCGTCTGGATCATGGTGCTCCTCCTTCTTGGGTATCTGCTTGTTGGTCTTGTGAATCGTTTTCCTGGAACGTCTTGTCGCTGTCGAGAGATCCTCTGGGGACGCGTGCTGCGACGGCTTCATAGCGGGCGACCAGCGCGCCGATGCGCTCGAGTCGGGCTCGAAGCGACCCCACCCAGGCAGCGAGGAGGCTTGCGCCCTCGCCGGTGAGCTCGTAGACCCGCTTTTGGGGCCCAGGGGCCTCCTCGCTCCAGGACGAGGTGACGAGGCCCTCTTCCTCGAGGGCACGCAGGAGACGGTAGAGGTTGCCGAAGTCGACCCGGCCCTCGTCGACCAGCTCCTCGAGACGCTCGGCGAGCTCGTAGCCGTGGCTCGCCCCCTCGGCGAGCAACACCAGCACGGCCGGCTCGGCGAAGCGCTCGATGCGAGCCCGGACCTGGAAGCTGCCCGGGCCGACCCGGCAGCGGCACCGTGGTTGGCGATCGACCTTCATCGTCATCAGAGTATAGGTGTCTTACACAGGTAAGTGTGCACGAGCCCGAACGAGGGAGCCCTTGCGCTTCTCTCTTCACTCTGTTATCTATAGATTTATGGAATATGAGGGTCAAGTAGGAGGCCGGGCCGACCTCTACGAGCAGCTGGCGCGGATCGGCAAGGTGGTCGTGCACCCCAAGCGCATCGAGCTGCTCGACCTGCTCTGCCAGGCCGAGCGCAGCGTCGAGGCCTTGGCGCAGGCGGTGGGGCTCAAGCTCTCGACTACGTCTGCGCACCTCCAGGTGATGCGCCAGGCCCGCCTCGTCGAGACCCGCCGGGAGGGCACCCGCGTCTACTACCGCGCGGCTGGCGAGGAGGTCTGCCGCTTCGTCACCGCCCTCAGCGACCTCGGACGAGCACGCCTGGCAGAGGTCGACCAGATCCTTCGCGCCATCGGCGCGAGAAGCGACAGCGCCGAGCGTGTGGGCCGAGCCGAGCTGCTCGAGCGCGCCCAGAGCGGTGCGGTCGTCGTCCTCGATGTCCGCCCCGCCGAGGAGTTCGCGGCCGGCCACATCCACGGGGCGGTCTCGCTGCCCCTGGAGCACTTGGAGGCTCGCCTCGGCGAGCTCGACCCCGGCCTCGAGGTCGTCGCCTACTGCCGCGGCCC
>JAJZWW010000073.1 GCA_021846485.1 Actinomycetes bacterium | reverse complement strand
GTGGAGGCCATCCTCGCCGCCCTCCCGCCGGAGATCCTCAACCCTTGAGCGGCTCCGGGGTGGCGACCGGTCGCCCTTCCCTGCCCCTTCCGGCGGAGGGGGCCTTCCTCGTGGTGGACAAGCCGAGGGGGCCGAGCTCGCACCAGGTCACGGCCTGGGTCCGCGACCTTTTGCGCGTGGACCGGGCCGGCCATGCCGGGACGCTGGACCCGGGCGTGAGCGGCGTCCTGGTGATGTCCCTCGGGAAGGCCCTGCGCCTCCTCCCGCTCCTGCTCACCTTCCCGAAGCGCTACATCACCGTGGTCACCCTTCACGGACCGGCCCCTCCGGCCAGCGTGGAGCGGGTCCTCAAGGAGTTCCAGGGGCCCATCTACCAGACCCCACCGGTCCGCTCGGCGGTGCGAAGGGAGCGGCGCGTCCGTACCCTCCACCGTCTCACCCTTCTCGAGCGGAGCGGACGGGAGCTCCTCCTGGAGGTGCAGGCCGACTCGGGCACGTACATCCGGACCTTGGCGGTGGACCTCGGGGAGGCGCTCGGCTGCGGGGCCAACATGACGGAGCTGCGTCGGGTCTCCACGGGCCCCTTCTCCGAGAAGGAGGCGGTCTCCCTGGCCCGGCTTGCGGACATGGTGGCCCGGGCCGACGAGGGCGTCGGAGGGGGTCCGCACCCCCCCGGAGAGCACCACCGGGGTGGTCGGGCTCTGGCGGTGGAGCTCCGCTGCGGCGCTCAGGGAGTTGGTGAGCACGGTGATCCCCGGCACCGTGGGCAGGAGCCGGGCGAGCGACCAGGTGGTGGTGCCGCCCGAGAGGGCCACCGAGGCGCCCGGCGCGACCAGGTTGACGGCGGCGGCGGCGATCGCCGCCTTCTCCGCGGCGGCCCGCCCGAGCTTGGCGTCGAAGCCGGGCTCCTCGGCGCTGTGGCCGACCGCTACGGCCCCGCCGTGGACCTTGGTGAGCATGCCGGCTTCCTGCATGCGCTCGAGGTCGCGCCGCACGGTCATCTCGGACACCCCGAGACAGCTGGCTAGGTCGGCGACCCGCACTTCCCCGGCGAGCTCGAGTTGCTCGGCGATGCGGCGCCGGCGCTGGCTAGCCAGCACGGCCGGGCACCGGCGAGGGTGTCTTCGGGGCGGGCTCGGTGGGGGTGGCGGGGGCGAGCACGAGGACCTCTCCTGGGGTGAGGGTCACGCCACCCGAGCGTACCGACCCGGACAACAGGTCCCTTCGCCCGTCGTGGCCGAGGTCCACTTCGGCGTCCCGGTCGAGGTGGTTGATGAGCACCAGGTGCCCGCCGCGCTCGACGGCTTCGACCCCTGGGGGGACCGAGGCCGTCGGGTTGACCCCGGCACGGCCGGATGCGTCCGCCACAAGGGCGTCGAGGGTCGCCGGGTCGGGCGTGGTCGCGAGGTAGTAGGCGGCTCCCTGCCCGCAGTCGTGGACGGTCGCCGCGGGCTGGCCGGTGAGCGGCTCGCTGGCCACCGTGAGCAGCGCCCGGGCGCCTCGGAGCCGGACCCGCTCGAGCCAGCGGAACCCCCGGGAGGAGGGGTGGGCGAGGGGCCCGGAGAGGCGCTCGGAGCGGCCCGGGGGCAGCGGGGCGTGCTCGTCGACGTGCAGACCGAGCAGGTCGCGCCAGGGGGCGGGGTAGCCGCCCAGGCGGACCCGGTCGGTGGGCTCGATGATCCCCGAGAAGTAGGTGACGACGGCGACCCCACCACCGGCCACGTAACGCTCCAACCCGGCAGCGGCCTCGTCGCTCACCAGGTACAGGGCGGGGACGACCACGAGGCGGTAACGGGAGAGATCGAGCTCGAGGCCCCACCAGCCCTCCCAGTCGAGGAGCAGGGCGACGTCGGCGGTCACCAGCGTGCCGGCAAGGGGGGCGAGGCGTCGCAGCTCGGCGTCCAAGTCGACCACCTCCTGCCAGGCCCGGGTGTCGGTGTCCGCGTGGGGGACCATGCCGCTGTGGTACTTCTCGGCGCCGGCGGCCGACGCCCGCCACTGGAACTGCAGGACCGCGTCGGCGCCCCGGGCGACCGCCTGCAGGCTCCAGCGGCGGTACTCGCCCCGGGACTTGGGCACGTTCACCCGGCGCCAGTTGACCGCGCCGGGGGCCTGTTCCATCAGGTACCAGGGGCGCCCGCCGGCGAGCGAGCGGGTGAGGTCGGCGGCGAGGGCGGCGGACAGGTGGGCGTCGGGGTCGTCGGGGTCGGGGTAGCGGTCGAGGGAGACCAGGTCCATGGCCCGGGCCCAGCCGTCGGTCGGTCGGAACAGGCCCATCAAGTTGGTGGTGACCGGCACGGTGGGGGTGGCGGCGGCCAGCACCTCGCGCTCGGCGGAGTAGCAGGCGAGCAGCTCGTCGTTGCTGAACCGGGCGAAGTCGAGCTGCTGGGAGGGGTTGGGGAAAGTGGGGGCGGCTCGCGGGGGGAGCACTTCGTCGAAGTTGCGGTAGCGCTGGCTCCAGAGCGCGCTGCCCCAGGCGTAGTTGAGCTGGTCAATGCCGCCGTAGCGGGCTTCGAGCCAGTGCCTGAACGCCTCCGCTGACGCGTCGCAATAGCACGCCGGCACGTGGCAGCCGTACTCGTTGCCGACGTGCCACAGCTCGAGTGCGGGGTGGCCCCCGTAGCGCTCGGCCATCCGGCCGGCCAGCTCGCCGGCCGCCTCCCGGTAGTCGGGCGAGCTCGGGCAGTAGTGCTGGCGCCCACCGGGGGACAGCCGCACCCCACTGGCGTCGACCGGCAGGATCGAGGGGTGGGCGGCGACCAGCCACGGTGGTGGCGACGCGGTGGCGGTGGCCAGGCCGACGCCCACGCCGACGCCCGTCAGTAGGTCGAGGACCCGGTCCAGCCAGCCGGTCTCCAGGGCACGTCCGGGCCCCGGTTGCAGCTCGCCCCGGGCGAACACCCCGACGGTCACCAGGTCGACCCCCGTCTCGGCCATGAGTGCGACATCCTCCGCCCACACCTTCTCGGGCCACTGCTCCGGGTTGTAGTGCCCGCCGTATCGGATGCCGGCAGAGTTCAAAGGGGCGCCGTCGGGTCGAACGCCTGAGCGGTCCCGACGAACCCCGCCTCTCGCCGCTGGGTACGGCAGTTCGTGACCCCTGTTCGGCACGCACAGAATCTAACAAGATCACTCGACCGTGTGCTGGGAAGACCTCCGGCGGGCGCACGCCCGAGCGCGACTCCACCTCGATCCCTCGACGGCATAGCCCCCGGAGGGTGCACAGTCGAGGGTGCTCCGCCAGCCTAGCGAGGCGTCGACCGTCCACTTCGGGTATCCGGTGCTCTGGCACTGGCCTGGGTGTGACAGGTCCGACTCGGCGGGTCCGGGCGCAGCACACGTGGGACGGCGGGGCTTTGCTCAAGTCACGACCACGGCCACCGGCCGCCTGACTAGGCTAGAGCGGACACTTGAGCGCAAGAGACTTGCCAAGTATCGCACAGAGCGGCACACAAACAGCCGCTTGACACGCTCGACTCTGGGAGGTAGTGTTCGAACCACCAGCGAGGCCCACTGTAGGGCGAGGTTCCCGGGGAACAAAAGCAGAGCAATGGCTACCAGGTGCCGCGGCCTCCTGCTGAGTCCGCGGCACCATCACGAGGCGCTGGGAACACCGAGGGGAAAGGGAGAGTCCGAGCCATGACCGAAGAGCGATCAGCCGGAGACGAGCGTTGTCGGAACCCCTGGACTGGACAGGTGACCGGCCTGGGGTCGCTGAGGGGCGATGCCAGCAAGCCTCGGCTACGCGGGCGGTCTCGGTGCCATCAGGCGCTAAGGGCTGAGGCAAGAATAACTTCGGAGATCTGAGCGCACCTCTATCGGAGCCCGCGTCGAAGGAGAGCGGCCGTCGAGGACCTCGGGGCGCACGGATCGGCCGTAGGGAAGGGCGTTCCGGGCTCTTCCGGGCCGAGCAGTCCTTGACTACACGCCCGTCGTTATGAGAGAGTTGTGCCCAAGAAGGAGTAACTCTCTCATCATGAGACCCGAACGGTTCCACCCCGAAGCCCTCCGAAGCCTTTTGCGCCAAGAGAAGAGGGTCTCCTGCTGTTTCCGTGGGTGTGACTGGTCGCACATGTGTTCGGTCAGGGGTCATGAGCCCAGCTCGAACGCTGGGAGCCCCGGTGTGAACAAGAGCGCAGCGAAGCGGAGCGGTGCCCAGCTCGATGGCGAGGTCCCGGGCTGGCAGCACACCCGGCCAGGGTGGGTCAAGGGCTGCAAAGCGAGGACACGTAGGCCGGTGGCGGAGGCGGGAGCCGACCCGCCGGAGCCGGGGCCGTCACCGTGGCGGAGTCCCGCAGCGTGCCCTTGACGCCCCGGGGGGCTGCGTGGCGTGCCGATACTGCTGGGAGAGGGGATGCCGCCCGGCGGTGGCGCCGCGTGCCAGCATCCTCGGTGCCGTCCCCTTCCCCTTGTTCTGGCGGCATCCCCTCTGCCGTTGGCCGTTGCTGGACTGGGAGCGCCCCGAAGGGGCACCGCTTGGGGGTGTCATCTAGGAAGGAGCGCCTGTTGCCGTTGGGTCGCCACGAGAACCTTCTTTCGTCGTGAGGAGTCGGTTGCTGAACCCCCGAGTGTTGTCCTGCTCGGACCCTCACGGCCGCCGGAGGTCCCCTTCGTAGCGCTCATCGTTCGATCCGAGGGCTCGAAGGACCTGACGCACAGTCGCTCGACGCCACCAGGCGGGGGGGCTGGGGGTCTCCCCCAGCACCAGCCCGATCACCGCGGGTCCGTGCGCAACCCGCCCGGGCGTTCCCGACCCGCAGAGTCCCCCACCCTCGCAGCCACCAGCACCCGACCTCACCGCCACCAGCCTCCCAGCCGACCCCCTTGCGTCTTCCCAGCCGCCTCCGAGCCTGAGCCGACACCGGCGAGACAGCCACCACCGACGCCCCGGACAGCCACCCGCTCAACACCCCGCCCCGAGCTCGGCCGCCAAGACGATCTCACCGCAACCCGGGCAGCAGCCCCCTTCCCCCAATCGCCGGCAGAACACTTTGCAATCCGGGCAGCGCCGCTCCACCAGACGCTCCTCGCAGCTCGGGCACTCGTGAATCACGACCACGGCATCGACCGACACGGCAGGCTCTCCTCGCTCGGCCTGTAGGCCAATCGCAGCATCTGGGCCTCTCACCCAGGAGCAGCGCTGCGCTCCTGCATCCCATCAGGCGGCGAGTGGCAGGTCGGTGAGAGGCCGGTTGCGGCCGGGCAGGTCGGGGCAGGCGCCGCCGACCGCGAGCATGGCCATCGCGATGAGCCCCTCTGAGGAGCGGAACCCGAACGCGACACGGGTGAGGACCCGGATCTTGGTGTTGGTCGACTCGGCGAGCGCGTTGGAGCGAGTCGTCGAATGCACCTGATGCCAGGGATCTGAGCGGTCCGCTGCTGGTGCGGGTGACACACCCGTTCCATCCTCTGGCCGGCCAAGAGTTCGAGTTCGTCAAGCGGCGCAAGAACTGGCAGCTGGATCGGGTCTACTTCTACGACGAGGGCGGGGAGCTCGTGTGCCTGCCTGCGGAGTGGACCGACGCGCTTGGCCCCGACCCGTTCATGGTGGTGGCGGCGGGCCGCTCGCCGTTCCATGTCGCGGACCTGGTGGAGCTCGCGGATCTGGTGTCCCGCCTGAGGGCCGGGCCGTCGGCCGATGGGACGGGCTCTGTCAAGCGGATGACGCCGTGAGCGTCCAGCGGATTATGCCGAAGTGCCTCAGGGCCGGTCGAGCTCCAAGTGACCGGATCGAGTCAATATGTCTACAGATCATTGTGACGCTGGCGATCACCGGGTCGATTGCCGCCACTCTCGGGCACAGGAGGAGCTTAATCGTCTGGACATCACTTGCACGAGGGAGGAAGCATGGCTCGGGGGAAGACCGACGGGAAGGCCGGCGAGCTGGCCGCGTCGCACACGCTCAACCCGCACCCCGAGGCGGTCTCCGACGACGCCTTCGTGTCTTCGGAGTTCTTCGATGCCCGCGACCTGGTGCAGGTGAAATACGAGATGGTGCGCCGGGTGGAGGCCGAGGGGGCTTCGGTGGTGGCCGCCGCCGGCGCCTTCGGGATGTCCCGGCAGTCCTTCTACACCGCGGCGGCCGCTTTGGCCGAGGGCGGCTTGGCTGGCTTGTTGCCAGCCAAGCCCGGGCCTCGGGGGGCACACAAGCTGACCGACGAGGTCCTCGACCACCTGGAGGGCCTGCGCCGGGCGGACCCGGGGCTGCGCCCGGCGGATCTGGCCGCCGCGGTGGCCCGGTCCTTCGGGGTGTCGGTCCACCCCCGCTCCATTGAGCGTGCCCTGGCCCGCCGGGAGGCCGCCCGGAGCCCCAAAAGTGGTTGAGCCCGACGAGCGGCCGGGGGCCGATCCGGCCGCCGTGGTCGCCGGCTATGAGGCGCTGCGCTCCGCGGTGGCGGCGGGCCGGCCGGAGGGTTGGCGTCTCGGTCACGCCCTGCTGGTCGGGCGGGGGATGGCGGCCTGGATGGCCGCGTGGACCGCCCCCGGGCCGGCCCCCGACGCAGGGACGCCAGCGCCCGATGCCGTATCCGCCCCCTCGATCCCGTCGCCTCCCCAACCAGCCGCAGTCCCCGCAGCGCTGACGTCCCTGCCTCACGCCGGCCAGATCGTCGCCGTGCTCGCCCAGATGGCCCTCGCCCATGCCCAACCGGCCGCATCGTGACCCACGAACGGAGTCCCATACGATGATGACTGACGCCTCGACCAAGGCCACCGCGGACCACCTCCGCCGGGACGCCTATCTTCTTTTGGGGTCGCGGGGGAAGCCCCTGGTCAGCGGCGTGGTCTTGTGTGCTGGACGTAGGTCACACTGAGGACGGGGACCGGCGGCTCCTCGGTGGCCGGCTTGTCGTCGGTGCGGGTAGCGCGGCTTCGCGTTGGCCGGGGCGATTGATGTCGGCCATGAGCTCACGGTTCATGGCCCGGGCCGCGTCGAGGGTGTCGTTCGCCTCCCGGAGATCCCTTTCGAGCTTCGCGACGTCTTGTCGTAGTTGGGCGTTGTCCGCTTCGAGGTCGGCGGCGCGCTGTTCGAGCTGGTCGATCAGCGGGCTGGTCGCCCGGCCGTTGGCCGTGTCTGCCTCGGCTCCGAAGCCGCGCGCCAGCCGCTCACGCATCAAGGTCATCTCTTCGTTCAAGCGCCGGGTTTGGTCCTTGGCGTTGGCCAGGTCGGCACGCAGGCTCTGCTCGGTGACGAGTGAGCGTGCCGGCAGGCGCCAGGCTCGGTCGGCCCCGGCGCCGCGTTGGCGACGGCGAGCCTCCGACAGGCGGCCTGCCAGGGCTGGGTCGGCGTAGAGCAGCGACACCGACACCCCCGCCCGGCGGGCGACGGCGGGGAAGGTGATCGGTTCGCCGGCCTCGATCATGGCGTCGAGGGCGTCACTGGCCCGTCGGCGCTTGGTGTTGCTGTCCTGGCGGCGTGCCTGTTTGAGGGCCTGGCTGTTGTCGGTCACGACGGCCTGACCCCTCGGCGGCCGAAGGCGACGGGAACGGCCTGGCGGGCCTTGCGCAGCGTGGCTGAAGCCTGGTCGATCGCTGCGCGCTCAGTGGACCCCAGGCGCTCGAGGAAAGCCTCGTGGCGGCGGACGTGGCCGACGATGACCTCGAGCTGGCCGGTGACGTTGGCGATCACCCACTCGGTGGCGTCGACGGCGATCATGGCTTCGCGTTCTCGGCGCAGCTGGTCGGCGTAGGTCATCAGCTCGGGCAGGTATGAGGGGTCGGACTCGAAGTGGGGGCATCCGGCGCACTGGTAGCGGATGGGGCAGGCCCCTCCTCCCGCTCGGACATTCGTGGGCTCGGAGCACTTGCCCATCGGGACCGCCACCCAGCTCAGCTCCTCTCGCAGCTGGGCGACACGAGACGGCTCACCGTCGAGGGGACGGACGGTGCCGCGGTTGTCGATGGTGTGGCGGGCGAGCAGTTCCATGGCGGCGCGCTTCTTGGCGTCGCCCACCGAGTAGTAGCCCATGGTGGTGTCGATGCTGCGATGGTCCATCAGGTCGCGCAGCACCGGCGCGGCGACCCCTTGGTCGGCCAGGGTTTGGGCGTAGGTGTGACGGAAGGCGTGGGGATGGATCGCCGAGCGGGCGAAGGCGACGGGCTCGCCCGTGGGATCGACGCCGCCCGCGTCGATGCGAGCGATGCGAGACACCCAGACCCTCATCCACATGGCCAGCTGGCCGGCGGGGACATGCGCCGTGCCGGTGGCGTTGCGGGTCCCTCTCGGCAGCAGCCACAGGTCGGCCGGGGCCGTGTCGGGGAAGCGGCTTCTCACCCAGGTCTGCTGGGAGCGGATCGCCTCGACCAGGGCCGAGTCGGCGAGCGGGAGACGCCGGCGCATGCGCATCGCCTTGTGGTTGTCGTAGATCAGCACCGCCTTGGCGGTCTCGTCGACATCGAGGCACTCGAGGTGCAAGCTGGCCACCTCGCCCACCCGCCGGCCGGTGCCCTTCAACAACAGGTAGGAGAGCACCGCCATGTCGCCAGCACGCTCGCCGAGCACCCCGAGACTTCGATGCGCCGGGCCGCCGACCGAGCCGGGCACGCCGCGCAAGATCCCCAGTTGAGCGTCGAGCTGGGCGACGACGTGAGCGGGTAGGGCCCGGCCTGGCTCCTCGTCTCGGACCTTGCGTCCGCCGTCGCCTCGGCGGATGGCGAACGTCGGCGCCAGATCGGGAAGCAGGCCCATCTCGCGTGCCTCTCGCAGCACGAAGGCGCAGTCCTCGACGATGCTCGCTGCCCGCCGGGGGCTGTAGGGCTGGCCGGTGGTCGGCGAGGAGGCCTGCCGCACCCGGATCAGGAACCGGTCGACGTCGGCCCGTGACAGGCCCGACGGGTCGCGACCACCGCCGGGACTGCCGGAGAGGATCTCGGAAAGCACGGCGACGGCGTGGACCCGGGCGCGGACCATCTGGTGGTTGCGGTTGGCCAGAGCGGAGGCCGCCCACGCCTTGGTCGCTTCGCGCAACCACGGCTGGAGGATGTGAGAGAAATCGAGGCGCCCCGAAGCGCCGAAATGGCGCAGGTCCCACACCTCGACGGCCCGCTCGGAGCCGGCATCGCCATAGGCCAGGCGGACCCGGTCGACGCTGAAGCGGGCGAAGCGGCCCCAGTCACGGTTGCCGGACGGGTCGAAGCCGGCCAGGTCGAACTCGAGGACCGAGCCGACACCCGAGGCCAGCAACTCGTCGACGTAGCGGCGCATGTTGCCCGTCGCGGTGCGCACCTGCTCGTTGGCCCGGCAGCCGATGGCGTAGAGCAACTCCAGGCGCACCAGCTCTGGCAGCCCTCGCAGGGACAGAACGCGATGGTTGACCGGCTGACGGGCCCGGGCCGCCCACGCCTCGAAGGCGGCGCCTCGGGGGCATCCGGCGTCGTGCCAAAGACGATCGTGCAGCTCGCACAGCCGGACCCTTTTGTGGGCGGCGGCCAGATAGCACGACGCCACCGCACAGGGACCGAAGCCGGGCAGCGGCCGGGCGTGACGGAGGAACTCCTCGAACGACGTCCCTGCAGATCGCTGCTCCCGCCAGGTCGTGTCGTGTGCGTGACACAGCTGCCAGCGACCCGCGGCGGGCCGGGGACACAGATCGCGACCCTCGCCGGTGACGATGCAGGTCTCCTCCGACACCCACCGGCGTTTGAACAGGGGCCCGTCGGTCGTCAGCCACGCCTCCACGTCGTCACGGCCAGAACGGTCGAAACGGCGCCGGTGAGCATGGCAGAGCGGGTCGATCCCCCGGCGAACGTTGCGACAGCCCGCCACCACGCAGGGGCGGTCTCTCGACAGACGACCCTCGGGGTCGGGGATGAGTACGAACCGCTGGGCGTCCCACTCGCCGGCCAACCAGCGCTCGTCGATCAGCGAGGCGATCCGCTCCATCCGCCAGTCGGCCGGCACCGGCGCGGGAACGACCACCGACAAGTCAGCCAGCGCGGCGGCTGCGCGTCGGCTCACCGCACACCTCCTGCGCCTCGACCGTGGGCGTCGACTGCGGCTCGCATGTCAGCCCACCGACAGTGCATGTACACGTCGCTCGAACTGACAGAAGCATGCCCGAGAAGCTCCTTGACCAGCGCCGGGTCCTTGGTCGCCAACGCCACCTCCGACGCGAAGCTGTGACGCAGCATGTGCGGGCGGGCCCGGAAGCCCACCTTGGCCGACAGGCGCACGAACAGCTCCTCCACCGAGCCCACCGACAACGCCCGCCCCCGCGGCGCCCGCCAAAGATTCACCAGCAAGTAGTCGCTCCCGACCGCCTCGGCCAGCGCGTCGCGCTCGGCGCGATAGGCGTCGTGCAGCCACACCAGGTCCTTGGTCAGCGGCACCACCCGCGGGTAGGCAGACTTCGCCAACGCCCGGTTCTCGTTGTCCTCACGGCGCAGCACGTGCAGATGTGGCCCGGCGACCTTGCAGCCCAGATGGACCGCAGAAGGCACCAAGTGCAGATCCGCCAGGCGAAGCCCGCACAGTTCCGCCACCCGCAGCCCGGTGGCGTAAAGAGCCTCGACCACGAAACGGTCCCGGACGTTGGCACAGGCGTCCACCAAGGCACCCACCTGTTCCCTGGTCAAGGTGGCAGGTGCCTGCTCCACCCGCCAGCGGCGGACCCTGCGGCGCTGGACCACAGGGCGGCCGGTCCGCTCCCCTCGATCCCAGCGCGCCGGGAGGAACCGCAGCTCTGCTCGCACACTCAACGCCCCGGCCGTCGCTGCATCGCTCCAGCCACGTGAAGCAGCGAAGCGAACAAACTCGACGGCGGTGATCAAGATCCCGTCCACGGTCGCTGGCGAACGGGCCGGAGCCAAAGTCGACACGTTCGCGCCCGGGTCTCGCCGCCGGTTGCCGCCCGGCCGATGCTTGCGCGAGGGAGTGCGCTCCAGCCAGCGGGCGAAGCCAGCCAGCTGCTCGACGGTCGGCGACAACTCCTCCACCCCGGCCCCCGCCGTCCAGGTCAAGTAGAGAGCCAGCCGCCCTGCATAGGTCCGAGCCGTTCCCGGCGAACGGCCTTCGCCGTCGACGAGCACACGCAGGTACTCGCCGGCCCGACGGTGCTCCACGTAGTGGTCGTCGACCACCGTCCAGCCCTCCCGCCCATCGAGAGGCGAGACCGTACGCTGAGCCCAGAACTCCACAGGACCGAACATACGTGTGGGGTGTGACCATCAACCCAACAGACGGCTTCCAGCACTGCCAAAACCTCGTTCCGCCGGGTGTGGCGGAGGTCCCCGCTGACCCCAAAAGAACTGTGGTCTATGTCCGCCAATCCAGTCCCGGCCAAGTCCTGCGCAACGTCGAGAGCCAACAACGTCAGTACGAGCTGGTTGAGCGAGCGGTGGGGTTGGGGTGGCGACGCGAGCAGGTCGTGGTGAT
>JAJZWW010000072.1 GCA_021846485.1 Actinomycetes bacterium | reverse complement strand
CTCGCCGGGGAGGCCGCCGTGGCCCGGGCCCACCTCGCCACCCTCCTCGCCCAGCCACACGCCGGCCGGCCCGAGGCGCTCACCCACCCGGGAGCCGACTCCCTCGGCTCCACCTGGAAGCACCAGCCGGCCCCGGCGGTGCTCACCGCGAGCGACCGCGCCAGCCGGCTGGGCGGGTCGAACCCGCTGCGGGCGAGCACCGACTCCTCCTCCTACCTGTCCGGGCCGCTCGGCACCGACGTGTCGGACCACCAGGGCAACGTCAACTGGCAGAACGTGGTGGCCGCCGGCGACACCTTCGTCTGGGTGAAGGCCACCGAGGGCACCTACTACACCGACACCTCCTACTTCGCCGAGCAGTACAACGGGAGCTACGACGCCGGGATGATCCGCGGCGCCTACCACTTCGCGATCCCCAACAACTCGAGCGGCGCGGCCCAGGCCGCTTTCTTCGTGGCCAACGGCGGTGGCTGGTCGCCCGACAGCCACACCCTGCCGGGGATGCTCGACATGGAGAGCAACCCCTACGGACGGATGTGCTACGGCCTCACCCCCTCCCAGATGGCCGCGTGGGTGGGGTCCTTCGACGCCGAGTACCGGGCCCTCACCGGCCGCTACCCAGTGCTCTACACCAACGCCTCGTTCTGGGACACCTGCGCCGGCGGCTCCTCCCTGGACTCGGTGGACCCCCTCGACCTGGCCGCCTGGGCATCGAGCCCCTCCCCGGTGCCGAGCGGCTGGGCGGCGCCGACGTTCTGGCAGTACACCAACTCCAACAGCCTCGGCTACGACGGCGACACCTTCCTCGGCAGCTTCGCCGGCCTGCAGGCGTTCGCCGCGGGCTCGGGATCGCTCGACCCGCCCGGGCCGGTCACCTCGACCACGACGACCACGACCCCGTCGAGCACCACCTCGACGACCCTGCCCGCAGGTGGCTCGGGGGCCACGACGACGACGACGACGACCACCACCACCCCGTCGGTACCCCCCACCTTCACCACCCAGGACGCGGCCAGCTTCGTCGCCGGGCGGGGCGGCAGCTTCACCGTGCACGCCTCGGCGACCCCGTCGGCCACCTACTCGCTGTCGGGGTCGCCGCCGTCCTGGCTCACCCTCGACCCGGCCACCGGGGTCATCTCGGGCACCCCCCCGGGGAGCGACCACGGACCGGTCACCGTCTCGGTGGTGGCGGCCAACCAGGCCGGCGAAGCGGTCCAGAACGTCGTGGTCGACGTCGAGCACTCCCCGTTGGTGGCCGGCTGGTACACCCTCGGCTGGGCAGTGGGCCAGCGCAAGGCGGTGGCCTGGCCGGTCGCCGCCACCCCGGCCGCCGAGGTGGGCCTCACCGGCACCCTCCCGCGGGGGATGACCTCCCACGCGGTGGCCGGGCGGGCAGTGATCTGGGGGGGGCCGTGGGGCGCCGGCACCTACCAGCTGTCCATCACCGCCACCAACAGCCTCGGCACCACCACCCATCGCGTTACCCTGGTCGTGCGCCGCTGATCCCAGCGGGACGGTCAAGTCCACATCCTGAGGGGACGACAAGGGGAAAGTGCACCGCGACCTGGGTTCGGCCCCCTCTTGGGCGCTCACGCCGGCCGCGCCGGGCCGGGCACCCGGAGGGCTGCGGGCGGGGTCGCGCCCTTCGGCGGGACGGGATGGCCGGTGACGCCGGGACCGCCGGTGAGGCCGGGTGCGGACTTCGCCGACCTGCTGACCCTGGCCGCGGCGATCGGCGCTACGCCGGGGGCGACGGAGCGCGAGCCCTCCGCTGCGGGGGCACCGGCGGCGGTCGGGGGATTCTCCACGGTCTTCGACGACGCCCCGGTGGGCATGCTCCTCGTCGGTCCCGACGGCAGGATCGTCGCCGCCAACGCGGCGATGGGCCTGATGCTCGGGCGCCGCCCCGAGCAGCTGATCGCGGAGTCTTTCGCCGACATCACCGCCCCTGAGGACGTCGCGGCCGAGTGGGACCTCTTCGCCGAGATCACCGCCAGCCCCCGGGTGAGCGTGGTGCGCGAGAAGCGATACCGCCACGCCGACGGGCACCTGGTCACCGCGGTCTCCTCGAGCACCCCCATCCGCGACGAGGCCGGGCGGCTGACGTCGGTGCTGTCCCTGGTCGAGTCGATCGAGGACCGCCGGCGGGCGGAGGAGACCCTCGTGGAGACCCAGTCGGCGACCGACGCGATCGTCACCGTCGACGCCGGCGGGCGGGTCGTCGCCTGGAACCGCGGGGCGGAGCGGATCTTCGGCTACTCCCGCCCCGAGGCGCTCGGCCGGCCGGTCGCCGGCCTGGTCGTCCCCGAGCGCAACCGGGCCCGCTTCGCCGAGAGCCTGGCCGGGGACCTGGACCGCCTCACCGGGACGGTCGTCGAGCTCACCGCCCGGCGGGCCGACGGCAGCGAGCTCCCCGTCGAGATGTCGGTCTCCCGCTGGCAGCGCGGCGGCCACGAGCTGGCCACCGCGATCGTCCGGGACGTCACCGAGCGCAGACGCCTCCAGCGCGAGCTGCTCGAACGGGCCGGGACCGACCCGCTCACCCGCGCCGCCAACCGCAGCCGGCTCACCTCGACGCTGGCCTCGCTGCTGTCCGACCCCGGGTCGGTGCCCGTCGGGGTGGTCGTCGCCGACCTCGACGGCTTCGGCACGGTGAACCGCGGGTTCGGCCCGGACGTGGGCGACGAGCTGCTCGTCGAGGTCGCCCGGCGGGTGCGCTCCACACTGCGCCCCGGGGAGCTGCTGGGACGGCTCGGCAGCGACGAGCTGGCCGTCGTCCTGCCCTCCACGACCGTCGCGGGGGCCGAACGGGTCGCCCGGGGGATCGGAGACCTGCTGCGCACCCCCTTCGCCCTGCGGTCGGCCACGGTCGGCGTCGGGGCGAGCTTCGGGGTGGCCGCCCGGTCCCGCCCGGTCAGGGCGTCGGGCGCCGCGGAGCGGGCCGCCGCCGCGCTGCTGCGCGACGCCGCGGTCGCCCTCGGAGACGCCCGCTGCGACCACGCGACCGGGCGCGTCCGGCGCTACCGGCCGGCGTCGCGCGGGGCGGCCCGCCGCCGGCTGCTACTGCACCAGGGGCTGCGCGACGCGCTGCTCGCCCACGGCTCGGAAGCCAACGGCATCCACCTCGCCTACCAGCCCCAGGTCGACCTGACCACCGGCGCCACCGGCGGGCTCGAGGCGCTGGCCCGCTGGGAGCACCCCACGCTCGGGCCGGTCAGCCCGGTCGAGTTCGTCGGCCTGGCCGAGGACACCGGGCTGGCCCCCGCGCTCGGCGCCTGGGTGCTGCGCCGGGCGTGCGCCCAGCTGGCCTCCTTCGGCCCGCGGGGGGTGAGGGTGAGCGTCAACGTGTCGGCCCGCCAGCTCGGCGACGACGCCATCCTCGACGACGTCGCCGGAGCGCTCGCCGGAGCGGGCCTCGAGCCGGCCGCGCTCACCGTGGAGGTCACCGAGTCGGTGATGATGTCCGACCCCGAAGGAGCCAGCCGGCGCCTCGGGGCGTTGCGCGAGCTCGGGGTGCGGGTGTCGATCGACGACTTCGGCACCGGCTACTCCAACCTGGCGTCGCTCGGCTCCTCCCCTGTCGACGAGCTGAAGATCGACCGCTCCTTCGTCACCCGCCTGCCCGGCGACCGGGTCGCCGCCCGGGTGACGACGACGGTGGTCGAGCTCGGCCGGGCCCTCGGCCTCGAGGTCGTCGCCGAGGGCATCGAGAGCGCCGCGCAGGAGCGGTTCCTGCGCTGCGCCGGCTGCCACACCGGCCAGGGCTACCGCTTCGCCCGGCCGCTGCCACCCACCGCGGTGCCCGCCTGGCTGGAGCGCCCGCCCCGGCGCCAGGGCCAGGGCCGCTGAGGCGCGACCCCGGAGGCTCCCCGAGGCGACCACCCGCCGGCCGCGCCGGGCTCATACCGGGCCGGGTCGGGTCGGGTCGGCCCTGCCCGGCCGGGCGGGCCCGGTCGGGTCACGCCGGCGCGAGGGTACGCAGCCGGCGGGGGTCGAGCTCGACGCTCACCGCCTCGCCGGGGGCGAGATGGAGGGCCTCCTCGCTCGACACGTCCGCCACGACCGAGCCAAGGCTGCAGTCCACGCGCACCCGGGTGACCGAGCCGAGGAAGGTCACGCCGCGCACGGTGCCTCCCGCCCCGGCGGGAGCCGGGCCGTCGGTGAGCGGGCGGACCGTGACGTCCTCGGGCCGGACGTAGAGGGCTACGGTGGTCCCGTCGGGATGCTCGAAGTCCTCCGCCCCGACCCGCAGGACCAGCTCGCCGCAGCGCACCGTCCGCTCCGCCCTCGACGCCACCGTGGCCTCCAGGCGGTTGACGGTCCCGACGAAGCTCGCGACGAAGGGGCTCCGCGGCGAGGCGTAGACTTCCGCCGGCGTGCCGACCTGCTCGAGGCGTCCCTCGGACATGACCGCCACCCGGTCGGAGATCGCCAGCGCCTCCTCCTGGTCGTGGGTCACGTACAGCGTGGTGATGCCGAGCTCGAGCTGCACCCGGCGGACCTCCTCGCGCAGGGTCACCCGCACCTTGGCGTCGAGCGCCGACAACGGCTCGTCGAGCAGCAGCACCGCCGGCTCGTGGGCCAGCGCCCGGGCGAGGGCCACCCGCTGCTGCTGGCCCCCCGACAGCTGGTGGGGGTAGCGGTCCGCCTGGGTGGCGAGGCCGACCATCGCGAGCAGCTCCCCGGACCGCCGCTGGCGCTCCGCCTTGGGCTGGCGGCGGATGCGCAGCGGGTAGGCGACGTTGTCCTCGGCGGTCATGTTGGGGAACAGGCTGTAGGACTGGAAGACCATCCCCATGTTGCGACGACTCGCCGGGAGCCCGACGACGTCGACCCCGTCGACGAGCACCTCGCCCTCGTCGGGCACCTCGAAGCCGGCGACGATGCGCAGCGCGGTGGTCTTGCCGCACCCGCTCGGGCCGAGCAGCGACACCAGCTCCCCCGACCCGACCTCCAGGTCGAGACGGTCGAGGGCGACCACCCCCCGGCCGAACTGCTTGCGCAGCCCGCGGAGCTCTAGGCGTGCCATGGGACCCCTCCTCGGGTTTCTCGACAGCTACTCACCGGGTGGCGGCCACCTGGGCGCCCGCCCGGCCACCACGCCCGACGATGAACAGCCCGACCATGAACGCCCAGGTGAGCAGCAGGCTGATCACCGAGAGCGCGGCCGCCTCGTTGCCGGTGTTCTCGCCGATGTTGAAGATGTACACCGGGAAGGTGTTGAACGACAGCAGGCTCGAGATCGTGAACTCCCCCATCGCGATGGCGACGGTGAGGAACGATCCGCCGATCACCGCCGCCCGCAGGTTGGGCAGCACGACCCGTAGGAGGGTCGAAGCACTGGACGCCCCGCAGTTGGCCGATGCCTCGGCGAGGGTGCGCAGGTCGATCGCCCGCAGCCCGGCGTCGAGCGAGCGGTAGAGGAACGGCAGGGCGAACACCACGTAGATGAAGGCGAGCACCTCGGGCCGGGAGTAGAGGAAGGTGAACGGGCTGAGGAAGGGGATCAGACCGACGATGAGCACGATCGGTGGCACCACGAAGGGCAGCACCGACACGAAGTTCATCACCGGCCGCAGATGGGGCAGCCGCAGGTGGATCCAGAACACCGACGGCACGAGCAGCAGGTTGCTCAGCACGACCGTCTCGATCGCGATCCGGACGGACAGCAAGAAGCTCGACCGGAAGCTCGGATCGTTGAAGACCGTCAGGTACCAGTGGAACCCGGCTGCGTGGCCGCCGACCCTCCCCCCGAAGCTGAACTCCAGCAGCGACACGACCGGGACCACGAAGTAGGCCGCGGCCACGACCAGCCACAGCAGGTGCCAGATCGGCAGCCGCCGGCGAGCCAGCCGTCGGGGACCACGCGCCGGGACCGGGCGGGCGGGAGCGGTGGCGGTCAGCGCAGCCACCGGCTCGCCCGTCGCTGGAGGAGGCCGTAGATCACCATCAGGACCGTGATGATCACGATCATGCCGAACGCGAGGGCGTAGGCCAGCTGTGGGTCGACGGTGACGTTGCCGTTGGTGAGGTTGCCGATCAGCTCGGTCACCAGGTTGCCGGTGGAGCCCGACAGGGCGTAGGCGGTGGCGTAGGCGGAGAACGCCCCCCCGAAGAGCAGGACGGTCGCCCCGAGCAGCGACGGCACCAGGATCGGCAGGGCGACGGTGCGCCAGTAGGTGAAGCCGCTCGCCCCGAGGTTGGTGGCCGCCTCCCGCCACTCCCGCTTCAAGCCGTCGAGGGCGGGCACGAGAAGGAGCAGCATGAGCGGGAACTCGAAGTAGGTGTAGACGAGCGCCAGGCCGAGGGTGGTGGCGTCGGGGTTGACCGCCGCGAGGCTGACGCCGACGTGGCGGAAGGCGACGGTGATGACCCCGGTGGCGCCGAGGGTGGAGGTGAAGGCGAACGCCAGGGGGATGCCGGCGAAGTTGGCGGCCATGCCGGAGAAGGTCGTGACGCTGGAGCGGACCAGGCGGGGGGCGTTGGGGTGGACCACCGCGGTGGCCGCGAAGAAGCCGAGGATCCCCCCGAAGAGGGCGGCGAGCGCTGACAGCTCGAGGCTGGCGGCAAATGACGAGAGGTACTGGGCCTGGAAGATCGTCGTCACGTTGGACAGGGTGAAGGTGCCCGAGGGGTCCCGGAAGGCGTCGACGACCAGCTCACCGGTCGGGATCAGCAGGAACACCAGCAGGTAGGCCCCGAGGGGCACGACTCCCAGGTAGCGGAGCATCCCCGGCCGGCGACCCCGGCCGGGACGCGCCGGCTCGCTCGGCGCCGGCGCGGTCGCGGCGCGCGTCCCGGGGGCCTCGATGGTCGCCACCGATCAGCCCATCGCCGGGCCCCACTTGGCCGCGAGCGTCGCCGCGGCCTTCGTGGTCTGGGCCTCGTCGGGGAACACGACCCCTTTGTACTCGCTGGCGGGGGGCAGGTTCGCCTCCAGCGACGCCGGGATGAGCCCCTTGGACGCCAGGTCCTCGAAGCGTGCCGGGTGGGCGAAGCCGGCCAGGTAGAGCAGCTGGCCCTCGTCAGAGTACAAGAACTCCTCCCACAGCCGGGCGGCCTCGGGGGTGGGGGCATAGGCGCTGATCGCCTGGCAGTAGTAGTTTCCGAACCGCCCGGTCGCCGGGATGGTCGTGTCCAGCTTGGGGCTGCCGTCGAACTGCTTGTTGTAGCCGATGTTCAGGTAGTCCCACTCGATGGCGATCGGGGTGGTGCCCCTCTCGATGTTGGCCGGCAGGCAGTTGGTCGAGGTCCAGGTGCCGTCCTTCTTCAGCTTGGTGAAGAACTCGATGCCCGGCTCGATGTCGTCCAGGGAGCCCCCGTTGGCCAGCGCCGCGGCGTAGACCGCGGCGAAGGCGTCGCCGGCGCTGCGGGGGTCGCCGTTGATCGACACCATCCCCTTGTACTCGGGCTTGGAGAGCTCCGACCAGTCCTGCGGCGGGTTCTTCACCACCTTGGTGTTGACCCCGAAGGAGATCACCCCGTAGTAGTCCCCAGTCCAGTACCCGGCCGGGTCCTTCATGTTGGAGGGAATGGTGTCCCAGGTCGAGACCTTGTAGGGGGTGAACAGCTTCTCCTGGACGCCGACCGCGGCGAGCGACGGAGCTACGTCAACTGCGTCGGGACCGCGGCTCTGGCCCTTCAGGGCCTTGATCGCCGCCAGCTCCTGCGCCGAGCTGTCGTCGGGCGCGGCCGAGTTGACCTTGATGCCGTACTTCTTCTCGAACGTCGAGATGATCGTGCCGTAGTTGGACCAGTTGGGCGGCAGGGCGATCACGTTGAGCTGCCCCTCGGCCTTGGCCTTGGTCTCGAGGGTGGCCAGGCTCGAGCCGGACGCGGGAGCGGCGGT
The DNA here is from genome assembly GCA_021846485.1 of Actinomycetes bacterium. Lineage (GTDB taxonomy): Bacteria > Actinomycetota > Acidimicrobiia > Acidimicrobiales > Palsa-688 > JAKAQB01. Next base: position 3,583 of record JAJZWW010000072.1, on the reverse strand, counting down.
GCCCGAGCTGGCGGCGGTACCGGAGCTCGCCGCGCTCCCCGAGGACGACCCGCAGGCGTCGAGGACGGCGGAGAGCACCCCCGCGCCGACCACACCGGTGGTGCCGAGCAGGAACCTCCGCCGGCTGAACGAGGGAACGGGATCGGTGGGCTTGGTCATGGGAAGGAACGCTCCTCCGGGTATCCGGGCCGCTCACGAGCGGAGCGGGCCTGTCTGGGATGTGGGACCGTCGCTCTCGTCCGGGACTACACCCTCCCGTGCCCGAGCCCGGGCTGGCACCCGGCATGGCTGCGACCGCGGGAGCATAGACCACCGCGTGGGTGGACGTCTGGCATCGCTAATCTGAACTGACCGTGAACTCACGGTGAACCTACCGGAAGCGACACCGGACCCATCCTGGCCGGAAGGAGCGCCTCCCCACTTCGAGAACTATTGTCCGCTCTTTCGGTGGCCTCGGGCGGGAGGTGGCCGAGATCCTCTCCCCGGTCACCGGCTGTTCACCTGGTGTTCACTCCGGCGACCGCTGGCGGCTACCATGCGGGTCCGGTGGCCGGGGCCCGGGTCCGTCCCGGGACCGAAGACCGGCCCGGACCGGCGAGGCGGCCGAGACTGCCGTCGCCCCCACCCACCAACCGCCCCCGGGAGAGGAGGCCCCGTGACCTTCGTGCTCGTCGCCGCCGCCCTCGGGTTCGCCTTCGTGAGCGGAGCCAACGACGGGGCCACTCTGACCACCACCGGCGCGCAGGTCGGAGCCCTCCCGCTGCTCGGCGCGCTGGGGCTGCTCGCGGTCGCCGTCGCCGGGGTCCCGGCGCTCGTGGGCACCTCGGTGGCCACCACCCTGGCCCACGGCCTGGTCGGCTTCGAGCACACCGGGGGTCGCCTGGCGTTCCTCGCCGCGGTGGCCGCCGCCCTCGGGGTGGTCCTCGCGCTCTCTCGCCGGGGGCTGCCGACCAGCGTCACCCTGGCGTTGAGCGGCGGCATCGTCGGCACCGGGATCGGCGCCGGGCTACCGCTGCACCGGGCCACGATCGCCCTGGTGCTCGCGGTCGGCACGGTCGGGCCGCTGCTCGCCGGGGCGGTCGGCTACCTGGTCGCTCCCCGCGTCAGGGTCGCGCTCGGCCCCGACGTGGAGCGCCCTGGGCGCCCCCGGGTGCTGCGCCAGGCCGGCTTCGCCCTGCAGACCTTCGCCTACGGAGCCAACGGCGCCGAGAAGCTCGTCGCCTTCGTCGCGGTCGCCGACGGAGCCCGCCTCGATCCGGTGCACCTCCACCTGGCCACCCAGCTCGGCGTCGCCGCGTCCTTCGCCGCCGGCTCGCTCGTCGCGCTCCGCCGGCTCTCCGGGCGGCTCACCGAGCAGACCGTACGCCTCCGGCCCGCCGGGGCGCTCAGCGCGGCCACGACCTCCTCGGTGCTGGTGCTGCTGTCGGCCGCCGCCGGCGTGCCGATGTCGTCCACCCAGGCGGAGACCGCCGCGCTCGTGGGGGCCACCGCCCGCCTGTCCCCCCAGGGAGTCCGGCCCCGGGAGGTGCTCTCGATCGGGCTCGCCTGGGCGGCGACGCTGCCGGCGGCGCTCGCCGGCGGTGTCGCTCTCGGCCTGGTCGTGGGGGCCCTGCGATGAGGGTCGGCGCGCGGCGGACCCTCGGCGCGGCCCGGCGGCTCGTCGGGGGACTGGTCGGCCCGAGCGGCACCGAGCTGCTCGGGATCCTCATCGAGCACCTCCGCAGCGTCGAGGAGGCCGTCGAGCTGGCGCGCGGCGCGACCAGCGGCGGCCTGGACGCGGCTGCGGTGGCGGCCCGGATGGAGAGCGTCGAGCACCGCGGCGACCTGCAGCGCCGGAACCTCGTCGCCGCCCTGGCCGCCTGCGTGGTACCCCCCCTCGACCGGGAGGACGTGTTCCGCCTCTCCCGGGCGATCGACGACGTGCTCGACAACGTCCGGGACTTCGCCCGGGAGTGGGCGCTCTACCGCCCCGAGGACGGCAGGCGCCTCTCGCCGCTCCTCGACGCCCTCGCCGGCGGCCTCGGGCAGCTGCGCTCCGCGGTGGGCGCCCTCTGCGACGACCCGGCGGGCGCCGCGCCCCACCTGCTCGCCGCCAAGCACCGGGCCAACGAGGTGCGCCGAGGGTTCGGCCAGCAGGTCGCCGAGCTGTTCGAGGGCGGCCCGAGCTCCGAGACCCTGAAGCAGCGCGAGCTGCTCCGGCGCCTCGACGTGGTGGGCATCCGCCTCGGTGAGGCCGTCGACATCCTCTTCGACGCCCTCGTCAAGCGCGGCTCGGGACTGTCCCCCGGCTCCCCCTGACGAGCCCCCCGGCGCTCAACAACCCCGATCCCGCCGGCCCACCCTGCTCCCTCGCTGCGCTCCCACGTCAGACACCCACCGCGTCGCCGCGCTGCTGCGGCTCGCCGACCGGCTGCCGGGGCCCACTCCAGCCGAGGCGCGCGGACAGCGAACCGGCGGCGCGGACCACCGCGGCGGCGAGCTCCCCGGTCCGCTCCGGGCCGAACCGGAACGTCGGTCCCGAGACGGTCACCGCCGCGACCACGTCCCCGGCCGGGCCGCGCACCGGGGCGCCGACGGCCGACAGTCCCTCCTCGTGCTCGTCGGTGGTGGTCGCGTACCCCCGCTCGCGCACCAAGTCGAGCTCCCGCTCCAGGCGGTCCCGGTCGGTGATCGTCCATGGGGTGAAGGTCGCGAGCGGTCCGTCGAGGAGCTGGCGACGCAACAAGTCCGCGAGGTGGGCCAGGAAGACCTTGCCCGCGCTGGTGGCGTGCACGGGAGTGAGCTGGCCGATCCAGTTGACGCTGGTGACCGTCGCCCCACCAAGGTCCTGCTCGACGCTGATCACGCTCTCCCCGTCGAATACCGCCAGGTTGGCGGTCTCGCCGACCTCGGCGGCGAGGGCCTGGCAGGACAGCCGGGCGGACGCCCGGAGAGGGTCGCCCAGGCGGTGCACCGCCTGGGCGAGGTTGACCACCCCCGAGTCGAGCCGGTAGGTGCCCCGCTCGACCTCCTGGACGACCAGCCCGCGTCGCTCCAGGGTGAGCAGGATCCGGAAGACCGTGGAGCGGTTGACCCCCAACTCCCGGGCGAGGTCGGTCACCCTCGCCTCCCCGCCCAGGGCGATCAGCTGGAGCACGGTCACCGCCCGGTCGACCGACCGGATCACCCCCCGCTGGTCATCGCTCACCCCATCAGCCTCCCACGACCGCAAGGGACCCCGTTGACTACCACGCCCCGGGAGCCGGGACGAAGCCTTGACAATCCCACTCCGGCCTAATATATCTTGAGGTGTGCCGTGAGCAACACGTGCACTCAGCGCAACATGCGCTAGTCGAGGTGGGGATGGTCGACTTGCCGAGGCGACGAGCAGGTGGGACACAGGAAGGCGCCGCCCGGACCCCCACCGACCGCGGGGCGCCGTCGCTCGCCGGAAAGCGAGCTCACCTGCCGAGCTCGAGCTCCGCAAGCTGACCAAGCGCTACCCCGGCCAGGACCGCCCGGCGGTCGACGAACTGACCCTCACCGTGCCGGCCGGGGCGATCTGCTGCCTGGTGGGCCCTTCGGGCGGCGGCAAGACCACCGC
>JAJZWW010000071.1 GCA_021846485.1 Actinomycetes bacterium | reverse complement strand
CGGCACCCCCGAAGACGCCCTCGACTGCGCCTGCGGGCTCTACCTGGGTGATCCCACCGCCTGGTCGGATCGCCTGCCAGATCGCTGACCCGCTTTCACGCGAGAACTTCCGCGGAGGACCACTAAGCCGCCCTAAGCCCAACCCGCCATGTCAACGCTATCGGGCCCCCGGATGAGCAAGCTGCCCCTCAGCGAGGCCCGCCAGGTGGAACGGGATGCCCCCCTCTCGGATGAGTTGGTCGACCTCAGGGCGGGTCTCGCCGGCGACACCATCGTGGCTCGGTCGGGCGGGTCTGCTCATGCGTCGCGGGCCTGCACGGTGAGGTAGCCGCAGGCGAGCGCGGCGAGGGCCCAGGCGGCCATGATGGCCAGCCCAGCCCTGCCCAGGGGCCGATGGACGAGGCGGCCCCGAGCATCGAGCTGTGCGGCAGGCCGATCTTCATGATCTGGGAGCCGGCTTGGTCGGGGAGGTACTGGGCGATCGCCTTGGTGGCGCCGATGTGGGCGAGGAGGGGGGACGCGACGCCGAAGAAGACGAGCAGCACGCCCAGGGCGAGCGCGGAGCTGCGCAGGATGGCCGCCACCCCGGCGGACAGCGCGCAGATGAGGGTCAGGTACAGCATCGAACCGAGGACCGCCCGCAGCGCCCCGGGCGCGCCGAGGGAGACCCCGTAGCGCCCGAGGGCGGCCTCGTCGGCGAGGAAGGCGCCGAGCGAGGTGACTACCGAGACGGCGAGGGCCGCGCCGACCGCCGCGGCGGTCTTGGCGGCGAAGAGGAGGCGCCGGCTGGGGACTGCGGCGAGGGAGAGGGCGATGGTGCCGCTCGAGTACTCGGTGGTGAAGATCAGCGCCCCGAAGGCGATCAGCGCGTACTGGGCGTAGAGCACCGCGACGAGGCCGTCCTGGATCGGGTTCCATCCCGGGGCGATCATGGCGCTGTGGTGGGCGAGGGCGGCCCGGGTGGACCAGCCGCCGATCGCGGCCAGGCCGACGCCGACGGCGATGGTGCCTGCGAGGGTCCCCGTGGTGGAGCGCAGGGAGCGGATCTTGGTCCACTCCGCGGCGAGGACCGCGCCCGGGTAGTTGGTGCTCACCTGGGCTCCTTGGGTGCTGGGTCCTTCGATCCGCCCGACGCCGAGCGGTACTCGACCGCTTTGGCGGTGAGGGCCATGAACGCCTCCTCCAGGGACGCGGCCGCAGAGCTGAGCTCGTCCAAGACGATGCCGTTGTCGGCGGCGAGGCGGCCGATCACGCCGGGGTCGGCGCCGGGGGCGTGGATCGACCCGTCTGGGCCGGCCTCGATGGCGATGCCTGCGTCGGCGAGGGCCTGGCGCATCGCTGCCGGCTGGGGGGTGCGGACGCGAACGTAGCTTCGGGCGTTGGCGGCGATGAACGAGTCGGTGTCGGTGTCGGCCAGGAGACGCCCGCGCCCGATCACGACCAGGCGCTCGGCGGTGATGGCCATCTCGGCCATCAAGTGGCTCGAGAGGAGCACGGTGCGGCCCTCGCCGGCGAGGCGCTTGAGCAGGTTGCGCAGCCAGGCCACGCCGTCGGGGTCGAGCCCGTTGACCGGCTCATCCAAGACGAGTACCTCGGGGTCGCCGAGCAGCGCGGCGGCAAGGCCGAGGCGCTGGCCCATGCCGAGCGAGGCGGCCTTGGCCCGCTTGCGGGCGACAGTGTCGAGGCCGACAAGGTCGATCACCTCGGCTACGCGGGCCTTGGGTATCCGGTTGGTCTGCGCCAGGTACCACAGGTGGTCGTACATGCGCCGACCGCCGTGGACTGCTCTGGCTTCGAGGAGGGCGCCGACGCGGCGCAGCGGGTCGGACAGCTCGGCGTAGCGGCGGCCGGCGATGAGCGCCTCGCCTCGCTCGGGGCGGTCGAGGCCGAGCAGGACCCGCATGGTGGTGGACTTGCCCGCCCCGTTGGGGCCCAGAAAGCCGGTGACCTTGCCCGGCTCCACCTCGAAGCTGAGCCCGTCGAGGGCGACGGTGCCCCCGTAGCGCTTGGTCAGTTCCCGAACCTGGATCATGTGCCCATGCTCGCTACCGCCAGAACCAGGCGCATCGGAGCACCGGGCGGAATCCGGCCTCGTACCACGGGTTGACAAGGTTCCCACCAGCCGGCGTCGACTCATGCCGGGGTATGTCGGCCCCCGCTCCGATGCGGGCGCCACCGTGGCTACGTAGGGTTCCACTCGATGGAGGGGCCCGCCCGTTCCTTGCTCGCCCGGCCGCTGCGCGCCGCCCAGCTCGTCGCGCTCGACTGGGCCGTGGCGGCGGGCTTTTGCGCCGTGTTCGCCTCGCTGGCGTTCGCCGGCGCCCACAGCGCTGGGACGCCCATCTGGGCTCGCCTCGCGCTCGTTGCCGGCATGAGCCTGCCCGTCGGCCTGCGCCGGCGCAGGCCTGCGCCGGTGTTCGCGCTGGTGCTCGCCTCCTCGGTACTGGCCGGGGTGCTCGGGATGGTCAGCGAGCCGTTCGTGGCTGCCGCATTCGCCGTTTGGCCGCTCGCCCTCGGCGAGGCAGGCCCGAGCTGGGCTGCCACCACCGCGATCGGGGTGGTGAGCGCGGCGGCGGTCTTCGCCGGGGTCGCCGGGGGGCCCGCGCAGGGCCCGTTCGGAGCCGCCGCGGTGGCGGTGGTCGGCTTGGGGGTGGTCGGGGGCACGTGGATCGTTGGGCGGGCAGTGGCCGAGCGTCGGGCGTGGGCAGCGGCCTCGGCGCGGGTGACTGCCGACGCGGCCGTGGCTGACGAGCGACTGCGCATCGCCCGGGAGATGCACGACGTCGTTGCTCACGCCATAGGCCTGATCGCGGTCAAAGCCGGAGTCGCCAACCACGTGCTCGCCCAACGTCCCGGCGAGGCCGCCGACGCCCTACGGGTGATCGAGTCGACCAGTCGCGCCGCGCTGGTCGAGTTACGCCGCATGCTCGGTGTGCTGCGCACGGGCGAAGGCGACGCAGGGCCGGGCGCCCTGGCCCCGGCGCCGGGGCTGGGCGAACTGGCCGGCCTCGCTCAGGCGGCGGCCGCCGCCGGCGTGGCAGTCGACCTGGACGTGGAAGGCGGCGAGGACCTGCCCGAAGGGGTCGGGCTTGCCGTGTACCGGATCGTCCAAGAGGCGCTCACCAACGTGGCCAAGCACGCCGGGGGTGCGCGCTGCCAGGTCAGCGTCGTCGCCGGCTGCTCCGAGGTGCGCGTCGAGGTCGTCGACGACGGGGCGGGCGCCTACCCCCGCAGCCAGGAGCCCACACCCACCGGCGGTCACGGCCTGGTCGGCATGCGCGAGCGCGTCGGCGCCTACGGTGGCGAGCTGTTCGCCGGGTCGCGCCCCGAAGGCGGCTTCGTAGTGCGAGCCCGCCTTCGCTACCACCCGATGGCGAGCAGCGAGGGCCTGTGTTGACCGGCCAGACCCGGGTGCTCGTCGCCGACGACCAGGCGCTGCTGCGGGGCAGCTTCCGGATCCTCATCGACTCCGCTCCCGGCATGCAGGTGGTCGGCGAGGCCGCCACCGGCGCCGAAGCGGTCGAGATCGCCGAGCGCGAGCGTCCCGACGTGGTGGTGATGGACCTTCGCATGCCCGGCACAGACGGCATCGAGGCCACCCGGCGGATCTGCGCGCCGTCGGGACCCCCGGGAGTGCGGGTGCTGGTGCTCACCATGTTCGACCTCGACGAGTACGTCTTCGCCGCCCTGCGGGCCGGGGCGAGCGGCTTCCTGCTCAAAGACACCCCTCCAGCCGACCTGCTGCGGGCGATCGAGGTGGTCGCCGCCGGCGAGGCGCTGCTCGCGCCGGGCGTCACCCGCCGCCTGATCGCCGAGTTCGCCCGACACCCCGCGCCCGCACGACCCCTGGCCAGGGACCTCGACACCCTGACCGAACGCGAGCGCGAGGTGCTCGTCCTCGTCGCCAGGGGGCTGTCGAACCCGGAGATCTCCGCCCGGCTCTACATCAGCGCCGCCACCGTCAAGACCCATCTCGGCCACCTGTTCGCCAAGCTCGCAGCGCGCGACCGGGCCCAACTCGTCGTCGTCGCCTACGAGACTGGCCTGATCTCCGCCGCCCCGCCCCGCTGAATGCTCATCAGCAGGACGGGTCAGGAGAGCTGCACGCCAGGTGGCCACCAAGGCCCTTGGCAGCGGCCGCGATCTGCCGGAGGCGAGGCCGAGGTGGCGTACACGAGCTCGGTTGGGTGCTGGATACCCCACACCAGCACCAGGGCCTGGACGATCACCAACGCCACCTCTCGCGGTGCCCCAGGTTTGCGAGCTGGCCAGGACCGCCCGACGCTGAGCGGGGGATCGAAGGTGGTGCTCGGCAGCTCCATCTGCTCTACGAAGTTGTCCGGGACCTGCCAGCCGGTACCGACGACGCGGTCGGCCACGCCGGGTCTTGCCTTCATGGCCTTGGCGAGAGCCCAGGAGTGGAAGCGCGCCAGGAGATGGTCGTCGATCTCGACGACCATCCAGGCGCCTTGCTCACCCCAGGTGGCTGCGTCGATGACCGTCACGTCGTCGCTGTACCGGCACGTCGGCTCTGCTCTCCACAGAGCCACTGTGAGCTCGATCACCTCCGCCAGCTCCATCACCAGGGCTTCGAGATGAGGAGCAGCCGGACGCCGGTAGACCTCGCAGACGCTGCGAGGTCTACTGCCGTGGGCGATCCACCGGCAGCAATCGTGCAAGCGGAGCCCCGCCGGCAGGACAGCCGGAGTCGACGAGGCGGCCAAAGCGCTCATTCGCCAACGCTGCCGGGTTCGGGGGCCGTCAGGCCGTCCTCAACGAGACCCTCCAGGTGGAACGCGATGCCCTCTCGGATAACCCGTTCAACCTCGGCGCGGGTCTCTGCGGCGACACCCAGGCCGGGTAAGGCGGGCACGTAGGCGCTCCATCCGGTCGAGGTGCGTTCGTAAACGACGCCCCAGATGGTCATCACCCCCGCGGTCCGGCACAGCGCCGAGGCGATGGCGGTCCGTCGTGGTCAGACGTTGGCTGGACGAAAGCGTGCACGGCGAGCACCAGGGTCCCGTCCGGCTCTATCCCGGTGACGGTCGCCTCGAAGGGGCCAGACCCGCTATCGGCTACGACGACGTGTCTGCCGAGAGATGGCGGACGGTCTTCCTCCCAGCAGCCAGGAGCCACTGTCGCTCGACCGCCACGCACTGGCGTGAAGGTGAGGTCGGCGACAACCACGGGGCAGGCCATCAGAGGTTCCAGGTGAGCAGATGAGACAGACTTCGCAACGGCATCTTGCTCACGCCCGTCAGCCGGCCTCGGCGAATGCCACCTCGAGGTCCCCGGCGTTGGCTTCGAGCGCGAGGGTCACCCGCAGCTTGCCGTCGCGGTCCACGAGCCAGCGGGCGCTGACGATCGTGGGGCCGATCACCCGGCCGGCCTCGTCGTAGCGCACGACGTGGCCCTCTGGGGTCTCCTCGGAGCCAGCCGACGTGGTCGTAGTCCGCGTGGTCGAAGACCAAGCCGTCGACGCGCACCGTGGTTGGGGTGGCTGCCATCCTTCGGGGGCTCTTCCTGCTGGCGGAGGCCGTGGCGAACTCAGCTCCCCAGGACAAGGACACTGGGAAACCTTCGACTCAGGCGGAGCGAGGCAGCGACCCCGCCCCGGCCGGAGCGAGGCGTTCGATGGCGATCACCCGCGCGCCGGGGATGCTTCCCTCGATTGCGGTGATGGCGCTGGCGACCGCGGTGGCGAAGCTGGGGGCTTCTCGGTCGAAGATGGCCTGCTGCCCATCCGATGAGCCGGTCAAGACCGCGTCGTCGCATCCGGCCTCGTAGAGAGCGTCCGCGTCGGCGCTGTCGGGGCTCGTGAGGTCCACGCCGTCGATGGTCACGGCAAAGGAGTGGATCACGACGCTCTCTCACCTCCCGTCCGGACCGTGCCGGCACTTGCCGACTTGCTCGCGTATCCGCTTCCCCAAGATAACCGGGTCACGAGGCGTCGACCACACCGTGACCGTGTGCTCCTCGGCGGGGCAGCGTGCGACGCCCCATCGATGGCCATGGTGGATCTCTTCGACAGTCCACCCCGCGGCTTCTGCTACCCGCAGGGCAGCCTCTACGTCCTTCTTCGGATGCCGCCGACGCACCGAAGAAGGCTACGGGGATCGATGGCGCTGGTCTTCCGGCTGTTCCGGCTGATTTCGATCGGGACCACGAGCAGTCGCTCGCCCCTACCCAGCGACTCTGGTCCGTTCGGCGCGCCGGGCCTGGCGGCGCCGTTCGGAGGAGGCCTCCCGGTCCCAGCTCCTCGGCTCTCGGTGCTCGCCGCGCTGCGCGCACGCCGCTCCGGGGGTCGCTGCCAGGCGCTCGGTCATGCGGCCGCGGTAGTCGTGCCAGTCGGCCCGGCCGCGCCCGGCGGCGAGGACGTCGCCTGCGGTCTGGGTGTCGATTCCCAGGCGCAGGTCCATGGCCGCCTCCAGCTCGCCCACCATGGCCGGGTGGCTGGCCCAGCAGGCGGGGACCTGTTCCCACGCCTCGTAGGTCTCGATGTACCAGGCCACCCAGGACTCGAGTGCTGAAGCGCGCTCGGACTGCCCGGCGTCGGTGGCGGGCGCCATGTCGTCGGCCCAGGGGGAGCCCATCTCGGCCGGCTCCATGCTCAGGCGACCTTGCCGGCGGTGCGCCCGACCGCCTCGCGCTGGGCGGAGCGGACGGCCTCGGCGTCGGGGCGGTCCCACCACGGCACCACCCGCAGCAGCGTGCCGCCCAGCCCGCCGGCGAGCATCAACGCCTCGAAGGCGCCGAGGGAGAAGATGTCGGCGGGGTCCATGACCGCCACCTCGCGGACCTGCTCGCTCCAGCTGGCCTGGCCGGAGCGGTCCGCCCCCCAGCTGCGATGGCGCACGTCGAGCTGGCCGAGCATCGCCGAGAGGTCCCGCAGCAGCTCGGCATCGGCCAGGCCGCCGGAGAACATCATGGCCGAGGTGGCGTCGAGGAGGACCTTGGCCCCGTCGACGCCGAAGCGGCGGACCAGCTGGTGGCGGGACTGCGCGTACCAGGCGATCTGGATGCCCCGGCCCCCGCCGTCGGAGATGTAGTCGACCACCCGGGGCAGCGGGCAGATGTTGGGCAGCTCGTCGAGCACCAGGCGAAGCGGCGGGTCGAGCCGTCCCCCCGGGCGGCTGGTGGCGACTCGCCGCGCCGAGATCACCACCTCGTCCACGAACGCCGCGGTCAGCGGGGCGACGCTCGCGGCCTCGGCATCGGGGGCGACCACGTGCAGGGTGCCGCCCGAGGCGAGCCAGGCGGCGGGGTCGAAGCCCTGGCCCGGCGGGGGTGAGCACGCCTCGGCGACCTCTGGCAGCGCCAGGCAGTCGAGGGCCACCGCGGTGGTGAGCGCGACCGACTCCAGGGTCTCGCCGTGCTGGCGGGTCATCAGCTCGGCGTCGGCCAGCCACGCCCTGGCGGCCGGGGAGGAGCCGAGCACGTCGATGAAGTCCCCGGCGCGAGGGTCGGCCACCCAGGCGCGCAGCTGGGCGACGTCGCCGTCGTCGAGGGCGCAGGCGTGCAGCACGCAGCGCAGCAGCATCGTGCCGGCCGCCTTCCAGAACCCGCCATTGGTCACGTTCTCCGTCGAGGTGCCCGCCATCAGCGCCTCGGCCCGGCGCATGGCCACATTCGCCGTCTCACAGCCCGCCAGCGGGCTCCAGCGCACCGGGGTCGGCCACCCGCAGATGTCGAGCGGGTCGTAGGCCAGGGTCGGCCAGCCGGTGCGCTCCTCACGGCGCAGCGCGGTGGCCAAGAGCAGCTCGGGCTTGGAGGAGGTGGCGAGCACCGGGCCCGGCGCGTCGAGGACGTGGCCGACAGCCGAGGAGCTCTTGCCGGTCCGAGGGCCCATCACCGCCCCGAGGGAGCACTCGGCGGGCAGCGTGACCGCCTTGCCGCCATGCAACGGCCGGCCTACCACGAGGCGGCCGGGGCCCGGCGGGAACGCCTTGGCGAGCTTGCGGGCGCTGGCCAGGCCCTGTCGCTGGCGCGCCTCCTTGTCCCGCTGTCTGGCCGAGGGGCGCCGGGCGTACAAGGCGACCCCGCCCGCCCCCAGCGCCACCAACCCCACGGCGACGAGGGCGACTGCCAGGTACATCAGCGCCGCGCCGGGGAGGGCCGGGCCGATCGGGGCCGGGAAAGCGGCGGCCGGGTCGCCCAGGTGGCGGTGCCAGGCGGCGACCCCGTGGACCAACCCAGCGGCGGAGAGGTGCACGCCGGGATGGCCGCCGAGCGCCGCGGCCAGCTCCACCACCGCGGCGGACCCGCCGAGTACCGCCACGGCGGCGCCGATCACGACGCCGAGCACCACGTCGAGCGCCTGCAGCGGCGGCTTGGTGCCCTGGGTCTGCACCGCCTACGCCCCGGCCCAGCCGGCCGACAACCCCGCCGCCAGCTCGCGCACCGGCGCCCGCCACGCCCGGGGAGCGTGCTCCCAGCGGAACCGGGGGGTCAACACGTTCACGGCGAGGTCGACCGCGGGCAGCACCACCGAGCCGGCCAGGTCGGGCAGGTCGGCGCGCACCGAGCCCAGGTCCACCCGGGCACCCCGGGAAGGAACCTTGTTGGCCACCAGCCAGCGCGGCCGGCCCGCGGGGAGCTGGCGTCCCGCCTCGACCACCAGCCGGGCGGTGTCGGCCGCGGAGTCGGTGACCAGCACGATCTGGTCCGCGGCTTCGAGCGCGGCCCGAGTCGGCGGGTCGAGCAGCCCGGTCCCGCAGTCGGCGAGGATCACCCCACCGAAGCCGGCCAGCCAGGCGAGCACCGCCTGGTAGAGGCCGTGGTCGGCGGCGGCGAGCATCGCGTCGGCCTGGTCGGGGGTCCCGATGACCCGCAAGCCGTGCGGGCCCTGACCGAGGCGGCCGGCCAGCGCGGCGGGGGTGACGGAGCGCTCCTGCGCCCACGACCACAGCTGCGCCACCGTGTCGCCCGGCGCCTCGGGCGGGCACAGCCGGGCGGCCAGGTTCCCGAAGTCCGCGTTCGCGTCCAGCGCGAGCACCGGGTCGCGGCGAAGCTCCGCGAGCAGGCCGGTGAGCGTCGTCTTGCCCACCCCGCCCTTGGGGGACACCACCGCGATCAGCACCGACTCGCCGATCACCGCCCGGCGCACCAGCTGCTCCAGCTGCGCCAGGTAGTCGGTGGCGGCCATCTGGCGCCGCCAGCGCGAAAGCGGCCCGGGACGCTCCGCCACCGCGTACGCCTCGGCAGGCAGCAGCGGCTTTTGTGACACTGCCGAGGCGGCCGCCGCCGCCCGCCGGCGGGCCCAGCCCACCCGGCGAGGCAACCCGACCGGTTCGGTCCCACCTGCCGGCGTCGGGTCGGACAGCGCGGGCACCGCCGAGCCCTGGTCCCCTGCCGCCGCCGCCGGGGTCGCTGGGTCTGTCGACCCCGTGGCTTCGCCAGCTACCGCCTCCGGCGCCTCCGGCAAGCCGTCCCCTCGGGCAAGCGCGTGGTTCACGCTCCCGTTGTGGCCGTCGGTCTCCGGCCCGCCCGGCCCGCCGGGCTGCTCCGATGACGCGGCGTGCAGGAGCGAAGGCGGCGGCTCCTCGACGATCACCACGTCCGGCGCCCGGGTCGGCTTCATGGGCTGCTCGACCAAACGCAGCGTCGTGCCGTAGCAGGCCCCGGCCCCCGCCAGGGTCGACTCGGGGTCGAGCGGGTCGCCGTCGTCTGCCACCACGGCGAGGCGGGCGGGCGGCAGGGACGAGCAGCGCCGCGCCCAGCCGGCCAGCAGCCGGCCGACCGGCTGGGCCCGGTCCGCCTCGAGGGTCTCCTCCGCTCGGTCCCCGCTCACTGTCACGATCACGGTGTCGTTCACCGGCCTCCTCCTATCTGTCGATCCGGGTATCCAGCCGGCGCCGCCCCGACCAGCCGGCCGCCGCGGACCCACAGGTCGTAGACGCCGGCCGCCTTCACCACGCCGAGACGAGCCGCGGCCGCTCGGGCCGAGGCCAGCGCAGCCCGGTCGGTACCGAGGGCTGCCCGCGCGGAGCGCGCCTGGCGCTGCGCCGTGGTCAGCGCCGCCTGGGCGGCCGAGACCGCACCGGGGTTGGCCGGCTTGGCCTTGCCCGCGGCGGCGAGCGCCGCCTGGGCGGCCGCCACGGCCTGTCCTGCGCCGGCGACGCCGCGCTCGTCTGCTCGGGTCTTGGCCAAAGCGGCGCGCAGCTCTGCTCGCGCCGCGCCGAGGGGAGCACCCGGGGCGGTCGAGCTCACCGCGAGCTGCACCCGCCACACCGTCCCTCCTCCTGCAGGTCGGTAGGCGACGAGCACCCGGGGCGCCCCGACGGCGCCCAGGCCCACCACCGGTGTGAGCGTCCCATGGGGTCCCCACACCTTGTCCGCCCAGTCCGCGAGCGCGGCCGGGGCCAGGCCGGGGTGGGCGAGCACCCGCCCCGCGGCCGGCGGCGCCTGGCCAGTGACGAAGGGCAACCCGCTCGGCGTCGGGTCATAGCCGAGGCGCCCGCCGAAGGCCACCGCCTCCAGGCCCCAGACCTTCCCGCCGGGAGCCGAGACGATCCAGGTGCGCCCCGACGAGGTGCCACTGCGCCAGCTCCCAGCCGGCTCCAACGCCACGTCGAGCTTGCCCGAGCGGCCGAGCGAGCGGTCCACGCCCGGCCAGGTCAGCCCGCGGTAGGGGGCGGCAGTCACCCAGTCGACACCGAGCGAGCGCAACGGCGTCGCCGGCGCGCCCCCAGGCGCGCTGGCCCGGCCCACGAGCACCCCGGCGCCGGCGACCAGCGCGGCTGCCAGCCCGACCGACAACCACCCACGGCGGGTGAGCCGGCGCCGCTTCCCATTGGGGGGGAGCGGGCTCGGGGCGGGGTCACCGAGCGCCCGGACGAACAACGTGGCGCCGGTGCGAACCCCGAGGGAGGCCAGCGACTTATCCGGCGGGACCAGCGTGCCGTCGCCCAGGCGCACATCGGCCACCGCCTCGATGCCCACCGCCTCGCCCAGCCGGGCGGCCACGGCCCGCATCGGGGCATCGGAGGGGACCCGAGCCGGCACGCGGACGCCGTTAGAGCCGACCACGCTCACGCCCAGCTCGGTGACCCCCGCCTCGCCGCCCGCCTCGTCAGCTGGCGGCCCGGGCGGCCGGCGGGCGGCCCGGGAGAGGCGCAGCTCGGCGCCGTCGGCCACCCCCGCCACCGACAGCGCGACGCCCAGGTCCAAGGCGCCGCCGCCGGCGTCGAGCACCGGGTCGGCGTAGGCGCCGGGGGCGTAGCGGCGGGCGAGGTCGCCGACCAGGGCCGCGAGCGGCACGTCATCGGGCAGCGAGACGCTGCCGCTCTTGGCCTCTCCCACCACCTTCACCAAGATCTCTCCCACGCCAGGCTCGCTTTCAGGTCATCCGCTCGTTGGTGTAGAACAGCTCGCGCTCGGGCCCGCTCAGCACCCCTTGGACCACGTAGCCGCGGTTCTTGCCGACCCGCCACAGCCCCCGGCCGATGTGCGCGGCGTTCCAGGAGCTGA
>JAJZWW010000070.1 GCA_021846485.1 Actinomycetes bacterium | reverse complement strand
CGAGGGGCCCGTGGAGCAGGTGGGCGCGTTCGTCGGCACCGGGGTAGGCGCCACGACCTTCCCGACTGTGGTGGGGGTGACCCCTCGCAACCTGTGGGGCTACCTGGCCCTCCAACTGGGAGGCCCAGCCGCCTACGAGGAGGTCCGAGCCGACGACGAGGGCCTGCGAGCCCCAGGGGCCGGGCAGCTGAAGCGGGTGCTCGGCGGGCGGCCATCGCTGGTGCTGATCGACGAGATCGCCCGCTACTACGAGGTGGCTCAGGCGGTCGCCGTCAACAACAGCACGCTCGCCAAGCAGGTGAACGCGTTCTTGATGGCACTCATGGAAGCGGTGGACACCCAGGAGCGGGCGGTGCTCGTGCTCACCACCACGGGCACCACCGGCGCCTTCGGGGATGCGACCGGTGAGGTGATGGACGCTTTGGGAGAAGGAGCGCAGCTGCTCGCCCGCAAGGAGCACGTCCTGCACCCGAGCGAGGAGGCGGACCTGCCGGCCATCCTGTCCCGCCGGCTGTTCGCCGAGGTCGACGAGACCGCCCGCTCCGAGGTGGGCCGGGCCTACGCCGAGGCAGCGCAGCGGGCCTTTGCGACCGGCGCCGACCTGCCCGAGGCGGTGGTGAGCGGAGGGTGGGCGGGCGAGGTGGCCCGCAACTACCCCTTCCACCCGGCCCTGGTCCGGGTCCTGGACAAGCGCCTCTCCACGATCCCGAACTTCCAGCGCACCCGCGGGGCACTTCGCCTGCTGGCGAGGGTCGTGCGCGATCTGTGGGAGGCACGGCCGGAGGGCACCGATCTGATCCACCTCCACCACATCGACCTGAGCGATCCAGCGGTGGCCGAGGAGCTTTCCAGCCGGCTGGACCGGACGCCCTACGAGCCGGTCATCCGGGCGGACATCGCTTCCCAGCGCGGCGGCGAGGCCTCGCACGCCGAAGCGATCGACGGCCGCCTGGGTCACCCGTATGCGAGGCGCCTGGCCACCGCCATCTACCTGTACTCCCTGACCCGAGAGATCCCCGGCGCCTCCACCGCGGAGCTGACCCAGGCGGTGCTCGCCGCCGGCGACGACCCCAACCTCATCACCAAGTCCCTCGGTGCTCTGGAGGAGGAGTGCTGGTACCTCCAAGTGGACGCCCGCGGTTATCGCTTCTCCACCGAGGCGTCACTGCCCCGGCTCATCCACGAGGCAGAAGCCGAGATCAGCACCAACCGGGCTCGCACCGAGGCGACCTCGATCCTCACCGCTTTGTTCAAAGACGGTGCCTTGAAGGTCCGTCGGGTGTGGGAGAACGCCCGGGTTCCCGACAACTCCGAGGACGCCTGGCTGGTCGTGTTGGACTGGGACGACTTCGGCGAGGAGCGGGGGGTCGACCCCGACGGCCCGGTGCCGGCCAAGGTGCGTGAGCTGTGGGAGAAGACCCCCGCCGGCGGTCTGCGGGAGTTTCGCAACCGCCTGGTGTTCCTCGCCCCCTCGCGCGCCACCCACGCCGAGATGGTCCGGGCCGTGCGCCACCGCCTGGCCTTGGAGGCGCTCAAGGCCAACGGCGAGATCCTCTCGACCCTGAGCCCCGAGAAGCGCCGGGAGCTCGGCGAGCGGGCCAAGACGGCCGAGCTCAACGCTCGGGTGGCGGTGTGCAACCACGTGAACCTCCTCTACGTGCCAGCAGCCGCCGGGCTGGAGACCGTCGAGCTGGACGTCGCTAGCCAGGGCAGCGTGGTGAAGAACCAGACCGAGGTGATCCTCGACCGGCTGAAGGCGATGGAGAAGACCTTGACCGCCGGGGACAACACCCCCGACCCCGCCTACGTGCGCTCCAAGCTGGGGGAGGTCCTAGCCGGCCCCCAGCCGACCAAGGAGCTGGTGCGAGCCTTCGCTCGCCGGTCGGACCTCAAGCTGGTGCTCGACCAGGCACTGCTGGTCGCCCTGGTGGTCGCCGGGGTGCGCGCCGGGGTGTGGGAGTACCACGACCCCGAGCGCAAAGAGGCGGGCTGGGCGACCAGAGACGAGCCATCGGCCAGCATCCGCCTGGGCGAGGACACCTATCTCTATCCCCCCGGCAGCGCTCCCGCTCCCGCCCCGCTCGCCTGCCCGTTCTGTGGGACGGTCCACACCGGTCCCTGCCACGACAGCCCCTCCCCCGCCCCTGCGGCGCCGCGCACGGTCTTCTCCGAGCGCGGCTCGGCCGGGGCCGCGTTCCAAGCTGCCCGGGCCAAGGCAGCCGAGGCCGGCCGCCATCACCTACGCCAGCTCACCGTCGCCGTCGACGAGGTGGGCGAGGCGGCCGACCAGCAGCTCGCCCGGCTGCTCAGCGTGGTGCCGACCTCCACGCTCGGTGCGACGCTTCGCTACGAGATCGATCTCACGGTGCCGCTCGGCGGGATGGAAGACAGCCTGAAGCTCGACTTCCGGGGGCCGGCCACCGACTACCAGCCGCTTCGCGACGCCCTTCGCTCGGTGCTTCGCGGCCGCCAAGGTGAGCTGTCGGCAAGGCTCGCCGTCTCCTTCGACCCGCCGCTGGAGCTGTCCGGGAGCACGGTCGACGCCCTGCGCCAGCAGGCCTCCGACACCGGCCCGGCCCAGTGCGCCGTGACGCTCACCACCGAGGGGGACTGATGGCGCTGGCAACCACGACGCTACGAGAAGCCGGAGAACCTCGAAGCCGGCGGGAGGCCTACCGCTGCCGCGTCGAGCGCGACGGGGACGGGCGCATCGCCGGCATCGAGGTCGTGGCCGCGGATTTGGAGGGTTGCGTCCGCCGGGTGTGGGTGGGCCCGAGCCGGGCGCTGGCTCTGGCCGCACCCCTGCACGAGCTGCTGCGCGCCTATGGGGTCCCCGGCCGGCGGTGGGCCTCGGGGGGTGAGATCGAACTCGACCAGGTAGGCGGTGCGCACGCCGAGCTGCTCGTGCTCGCCACCAAGCCGCTGCGCCGGGCCGACCGGGTGGCAGCCGTCGCCGACGGGGTGGTGGCCATGAGCCGGGCGGAAGCCAGCTACTGGCACGCCAAGGCCCGCCGCACCCGGGGGCTGCGAGCCCTGCGGGTCCTGCTCGAAGACGGTGCCCGGTGAGGCCGCTCATCGAGCAGTGGCTGCCGGCTGCTGCGGTTGGTGTGGAGAGCCGCCGGGAGCGGGGCGCGTCAAGCGCCTTGCCGCCCATCAACTTCCTCCACGTGTGGTGGGCACGGCGTCCCCTGGCGGCCAGCCGAGCCGCGGTGGTCGCCTCGCTGTTGCCGGCCTGGCCGAGCGAAGAGGACGCGGCCTCGGACCCGGCAGCCGCCGAGGCCCGGGCAGCGCTCGAGAAGGAGTTCGGCGACGAGGACGCCTACCACGCCTGGTTCTTGCGGTCGCTCGGCATCTTCGGCGACCCGGTGGCGGGCCGCCGGGCCATCGACGCGGCCAACGCCGCCGGGGTCAAACTCGCCGGCAACGGCTACGGCTACCCCCGGGCGTTCACCCACTCCCCCGACGAGGAGACGATCGAGCGGTTTCATCGCCTGGCCGGCCTGCGGGCGAGCGTCGGTGAACCCCCGGTCGTCCTCGACCCCTTCGCGGGCGGAGGGTCGATCCCCTTCGAGGCCGCCCGCTACGGCTGCACGGTGACCGCCGGGGAGCTGAACCCGGTGGCCGCTGCCATCCTGCAGGGCACCGTCACCCTCCCGGCCCGGCTCGGCCCGGGCTTCGCCGGGGTCGTCCGGACCTGGGGGACCCGCTGGAGCGAGCGGGTCCGAGACCGTCTCGCGCCCTTCTTCCCACGAGAGGCCGGTGAGGAGATCGCCGGCTACATCTGGGCGCACACCGTGCGCTGCCCCACCACCGGCCGGCCCACCCCCCTCGCCCCCGACTACTGGCTCGCCCGCGGAGCCGCCGGGCGCGAGGTCGCGGTCGCCTTGGAGGTCGACCGGGCCGCGGGCACCGTGCGCACCGCAGTCGTCTCCGGCAAAGACGCCGCGGTGGCCGGCGAGCGCAGCACCTACAAGCAGGGCACCGCCATGAGCATCTGGACAGGAGAGCCCTTCGGCGCCGACTACATCAGGGCCCAGGCCACCTCCGGTCAGCTCGGCGCGATGCTGCTCGCGGTTTCGGTCACGGGAGCTGGTGTCAGGGGCCGACAGTTTCGCGCCCCGACCGACGCGGACCTCGCGGCAATAGACGCGGCTGAGGCTGAGCTGGCCCGACGCTTGCCCGCATGGGAAGTCGAGGGGCTTGTCGCCGACGAGGAGATCTTCGAAGGCAAGGAAACCAAGCGCAGTGTGGATATGGGTCTGCGGCGCTGGTCCGACATGTTCGCCCCCCGTCAGCTGCTCACCAACCTGGTGGTACTGGAGGAGCTGCGCGCGACGCTCGCCGAGGCCCGCGGCGAGCTCGACGAGGAGTCCTGGCGAGGCCTCGGGCTCTACCTGGCCTTCGCCTTGGACAAGGCCGTGGACTACAACGGTCGCCTGTCGAGCTGGCATGCGAGTAGGACCCTGATTCGCAACACCTTCGACCGCCACGACTTCGCCTTCAAGTGGAGCTTCGCCGAGTTCGACGGGGCACACTCGCTTATCCCTTGGTGCCTGGACCAGGCAGAGGATGCTTACAAGGGCATCGCCCGCCTCGCGCAGCGCTCCGGCTCCCTCTTCGAGGCCGAGCGCAGCGCCCAGGCAAGGGTTCTGGTCGGCTCGGCCACCAAGCTGGACCTGCCCGAGGCCTCGGTGGACGCCGTGATCACCGACCCGCCCTACTACGACAACGTGATGTACGCGGAGTGCTCGGACTACTTCTACGTCTGGCTGAAGCGCTCCCTCGCGGACACCTGGCCCGAGCTGGTCACCCAGGCACTCACCGACAAGGCCGACGAGGCGGTCGCCAATCCGGCGCTGTTTCGCGACGTGGCGACCCCGCGCCGCCGGGGACGGCAGCGCACCAACCCCGAGCAGGGGCCGACCGCGGTGGAGCTCGCCGACCGCCACTACGAGCGCCTCCTCACCGAGGCGTTCCAAGAGGCCCACCGGGTGCTGAAACCCGACGGGGTGCTCACCGTCATGTTCACCCACAAGCGCGTCGACGCCTGGGACACCTTGGGCGCAGCGCTCCTCGAAGCGGGCTTTTCGATCGGCTCCTCCTGGCCCGTGCGCACCGAGTCCGAGCACTCGCTCCACCAGGCGAAGAAGAACGCGGCGTCCTCCACGATTCTCCTCACCTGTACCAAGCGCACCGGCACCGAGCCGGCCTGGTGGGCCGACATCCGCGGCGAGGTCGAGCACGCAGCCGAGGAGGCTGCCCGGCGCTTCGCCGAGCAGGGCCTCACCGGGATCGACCTCACCCTCGCGACCTACGGGCCGGTCCTCTCGGTGCTCTCCCGGCGCTGGCCGGTCTACACCGGCGAGCTCGACGAAGACGGCCGCTCGGTGGTGCTGCGCCCCGAGCTCGCGCTCGACCTGGCCCGGCGGCGCGTCGCCGGGCTCAAGAAGCGCGCCCTGCTCGGCGGACGCGACGTCGCCTTCGACGCCGTCACCGACTGGTACCTGCTCGCCTGGGCCGACTTCGCAGCCGCGGAGTTCCCCTTCGACGAAGGCCGCAAGCTCTGCCTGGCCACCGATGTCGAGATGGACGACCTCGCCAAGACCCACAAGGTGGTGCGGGCCGCCTCGGGCTGGGTGAGCCTGCTCAGCCCCGCCCAGCGCCGCAGCGCCCGGGCCCTCGACCCCCAGGCCGGCGCCTTCGCCGTGCTCCTCGACGCCCTGCACGCCCTCATGCTCACCTACGACGAGGACGGCCTGCGTTCGGCCCAGGCTTTCCTCGCCCGAACCGGCCTCGGCGACCAGGCGCGCTTTCGGGACCTGTTCCTCGCAGCGCTGCGGGCCATCCCCCGCACCAAGGACAACGGGGCCTTCGTCCGGGGAGAGGCGCGGGTGCTCGAAGGCCTGCGGGCCGCGCTCTTCGAGGACATCCCCGCCCCTGCCGAGGAGCCGGCCGGGGCCGTACCACTCCCCTTCGACGGTGCCTGACACGCCCCCGCTCCTGCGGGACCTCTCGCTCAAAGCCGCCTACGACTCCGGCGACAACCTCCTCGGCTCCTTCTACGTACCGGTGCTGTCCCGGGCCACCCGCTACGACCGCTCGGTCGGCTTCTTCCGCTCCTCGTCCCTGGCGGCGGCCGCCCGGGGGGTCGCCCGCTTCATCCACCATGGTGGCACGATGCGCCTGCTGTGCGGGGCGGAGCTCACCGAAGAGGACCGCGACGCCCTCCTCGGAGCGAGGGAGGTCCCTGATTCCCTGGCCAAGCGCCTGGCCGCCGAGCTGGTCGCAGACGACGAGCTGGCCCGGCGACGTCTGGAGGTGCTCGCCTTCCTCGCCCGTGAGCGCCGCCTGGAAGTCCGCATCGCCCTCGCCGACACGGGCGACGGCTGCTTCCACGAGAAGATCGGGGTCCTCTGGGACTCCTCTGGCGACGGGGTGGCCTTCCAGGGTTCCGCGAACGAGTCGGCCGCGGCCTGGCAGCACAACTTCGAGGCCTTCTCGGTGTTCTGCTCCTGGGACTCGAGCGCCGGGCACTTCGCCGCGTGGGCCACCAAGTTCGACGCGCACTGGGCTGGGGCGGTGCCCGGCTACAGGGTGGTCGCCCTGCCCGAGGCCGTCAGCCAGGCGCTGGTGAGCCTCGCTCCGTCGGAGGCCCCTCCGTCGAGGGACCCCGAGGAGCCCGCGCCTGCCGAGAACGATCCGCTCGTGGCCCGCTACCTGGCCGTCGCCCCCCGCCTGATCGGCGCCGAGGCCCTGGCAGAAGCCACCTCGGCCGTGACGGCCTTCCCTCATCAGCATCAGGTCGTGGCCCGCCTCGCCGATGGCTACCCCCGGTCCTGGCTGGTAGCCGACGAGGTAGGCCTGGGCAAGACCATCTCGGCCGGCCTCGCGCTTCGCCGCCTGGTCCTCTCCGGCCAGGTGCGCCACGCGGTGATCCTTGCGCCGGCGAACGTATGTCGTCAGTGGCAAGACGAGCTGTTCGAGAAGTTCGGCCTCTGGTTACCCCGCCTGGACAAGGGCCAGCTAATCGGCGCCCACCCCGACGACGTCGAGACCCTCGGTCCCGGGGAGAACCCCTTCGCGCAGCCGCTGCTCATCGCCTCGAGCCACCTGGCTCGCCGGCCCGAGCAGCGCCAACGGCTGCTCCAAGCCGGGCCGTGGGACCTGGTGGTCCTCGACGAGGCCCACCACGCCCGACGCCGAGACTTCTTGGACCTCACCCGCTACCGGCCCACCCGGCTGCTCGCCCTACTCGACGAGCTGACCGAGGCCCGGGCGACCCGGGCCCTGTGGCTGCTCACCGCCACCCCCATGCAGGTCCACCCCGTCGAGCTGCGTGACCTGCTCCACCAGGTCGGCCTGCGCGGCGCGCTCGGCGAGCAGGGAAACTTCCTTCGCTTCTTCACCGAGCTGGCCAAGCCCGACGCCGCTGTCGACTGGGCCTGGCTGGCCGGGATGTTCGCGGCGCCCCCGAGACTCCCCTCCGGAGCCGCCGAGGAGGCGGTCCTCGACGGTATCGAGGCCCGCATCGGCACGCTCGGACGGGCCCGGGTCGAGCGCTTCGCGACCCGAGGCAGCGACCCCATCGAGCTGGCGAACGAGCTCGGCCCCAGGGGACGGGCCGAGTTGCGGACCTGGCTGCGCGAGCTCGGGCCGACGGGCCAGCACCTCACCCGCCACACCCGGGTCACCCTCCGCCGCTACCACGAACAGGGACGCCTTCGCGATCGCCTCCCGGTCCGCAAGGTGATAGCTGTCGCCGTGCGCTTCACGGCGGCCGAGGCGGCCCTCTACGAGGACCTCGACGACTTGATCGAACGCCTCGCCCAGGCCCAGGGAATCCGCCGCAGCGGCTTCCTCCAAACCGTCTACCGCCGCCGGCTCACCTCCTCGTGGGCCGCCATCGGCCACAGCCTCCGCCGGCGGCTGCAAGGGACGGCACCCGAGCCAGACGACGACCAGTCCGACGAAGACGACGAGGACCTCGACGATGAGAGCACAGACGACGTCGTGGCCTTCACCCAGGCCGACCGTGCCCGAATGGGTGAGTTCCTGAACCGGGTAGCCACGGTGGAGGACTCAAAGTTCGACCGGCTGCGGGCCGACCTCGACGAGGCCCGAAGCTCGGGGCAGGGAGTGATCGTGTTCACCCAGTTCACCGACACCCTGACGAGCCTCCGGGATCGCCTCGTCGGGGTCTACGGCGCTCAGCTGGCCACCTTCACCGGCGAGGGCGGCCACCAGTTCCGAGCTGACGAAGGCTGGGTTCCGGTCTCCAAGGTGGAGCTCGTCGACGCGCTCCAGGCCCGCCGCGTCAGCGTCGTGCTGGCCACCGACGCTGCCAGCGAAGGGCTGAACTTGCAGGCAGCCAGCTTCCTGGTCAACTTCGACATGCCATGGAATCCCATGCGCGTCGAGCAGCGCATCGGCCGGATCGACCGCCTCGGCCAGGCCCAGGAGGTCATTGAGGTACGGAACTACTTCGTTGCCGACACCGTCGAGGAGAGGGTCTACGCCGCGCTCGGCGAGCGCATCGACGTCTTCAGTGAGATGGTGGGGACTCTCCAGCCCATCCTGGGGGCCACCGAGCAGGCTTTCCGAGCCATCTTTCGTGCACCACGATCCGAACGGCCCCTCATCGAGCACCAGCAGGTCGATGAGCTGATCGCCCAAGTCGACCAGCTCGACCGCACCGGCGTCGATCTCCCCGACGATGACCCCATGCCCGAACCCGCTCACCCGCCGGCGCCGGTCGACTTGGAGGGTCTGCGGGCGTTGGTCGCCGAGCGCTTCGGGATCACCGTGGACCGGCCTGGACGCCCGGCGACCTGGGACCCCTCACGGGCCTCCCGGGACCGTGAGTCCTGGGCCTCGCTCGCCACCTACGGCCATCCCGTCGTGGACGACGAGCTCGGCCGCCTCGCGAGGCGCAGCGCGCCTATCGGAACCGCCCTCGTCCTCGACGACGCAGGCGTAACAACCCGGGCCGCCGTTCGCGCCGACCGGAGCCCCCCCGTCCCTGTCCGCACCGTGGATGAGCTCGACGACCTGGGCCAGGCAGTCGCCGCCGGGGACGCCGAATCCTTGGCCGCCCGCTTGGCACGAGCGGAAGACGAGCGCCGGCGGGTGCAGGCGGCCGCGGTCGAGGCACTCGTGGAGGGCGGCTTCGAGAACGAGGTGCGCCGGCGCTTCACCGACCTCGCCCGTCGGGTGATCGCGGCCCACTGCACCGCCGCCGCGGCTCGCGGCGAACGCAAGGAGCCGGGGATCGCCTGGCTCGAGCTGCGCCGCGACACCTACTCCGGCTGGGCCTACGCCACCGCCTTCGCCCAACAACTGGGCATCGAGGTGACCAAGGTGGCGACCCCCTCGCTCATCGACGCCCGGATCGAGGAGGCGCTCGACGACGAGGAACTCCGCTCTCTCCGTAGGACGACCGGCCGCGAGCTGCAAGCCCTCATCGAGAACTGGCAGGCCAGGCGCGACGCCGCCGCAGCGCCGCCTGCGGCGGCAGGCGGCGGCGGACTGTGAAGCGCGCCCTGCTCGTCGGGATCGACGACTACCAGAACTTCCCCTCCTTGGCTGGCTGCGTCAACGACGTCACGGCACTCACCCCGCTCCTCGCCCGTCACGAGGACGCGACCCCAAACTTCGACTGCCAGAGCCTCACCAGCGCCTCCGCGGGAGTGACCCGCGACTCGCTGCTTCAGGCCATCGGCGCTTTGGTGGCGCCCGGTGCCGACGTGGCGCTGTTCTACTTCGCCGGGCACGGAGCCCAAGAGACGGGCGACGTCACGCTGGTCACTACCGACGGCACGAGCCAGAGCCCAGGGGTCAAGCTGTCCGACTTGCTCGGGCGAGTGCAGGAGAGCCAAGTCGGCGAGGTGCTCGTCCTCCTCGACTGCTGCTTCTCCGGAGGCGCGGGCGGCCTCCCCCAGCTCGGTGCCGCAGCGGCCGCGCTGCGGCCAGGAGTGTCGATGCTCACCGCTAGCCGCGCCGATCAGCCCTCGGCTGAGACCCCGGCCGGGCGTGGACTGTTCTCCGCCTACCTCGGCGGGGCCCTCGACGGAGGGGCAGCTGACGTCCTTGGCAAGGTCACCATGGCCGGGCTCTACGCCTACCTCACCGAGTCGTTCGGCGCGTGGGAACAGCGCCCCACTTTCAAGGCCAACATCGACCGCCTCCATGAGCTGCGTCTGTGCGGCCCGGCGGTGCCCCTCGATGAGCTTCGCCGCCTCCCACAGCTCTTTGTCTCGCCCGATGCCGAGCTCCCTCTCGATCCCTCCTACGAACCCACGGTCGAGCCGCACAACGACCAGCACGAGGCCGACTTCGCCCTCCTGCAGCACTGCCGTGCCGCCAAGCTCGTCGAGCCGGTCGACGCCGAGCATTTGTACTTCGCAGCCATGAATTGCACCGCGTGCCGGCTCACTCCGCTTGGTCGGCACTACCGACACATGGCCGATCAGGGCCGTCTATGACCCCTTCGGCTCGACCCAGCACGGGCACTCGCTTGGGCGTCAGCGGCCACCAGGTGCTGCCTGTCACCGCGCTCGGACCGGTCGTGGCGGGACTGCACCAGGCGGTGGCAGAAGCCGGAGCTGGCGTAACTGGCGTGACCTCACTCGCCGCCGGTGCAGACCAGCTCTTCGCCCGCGAGGTGCTCGCCGCTGGCGGCACGCTCCATGTCGTCGTGCCCTGCTCGGGCTACGAAATGACCTTCGAGGGAGCGAATCGGGCCACCTACCATTGCCTACTCGACAGGGCCGAGGCCATCGACACTCTGCCGTTCGAGAATCCCTCGGAGGCCGCGTTCTACGCTGCTGGCAGGCGTGTCGTAGACCTGTGCGACCGCCTACTCGCAGTCTGGGACGGCCGGGCCGCACGCGGGCTCGGCGGCACCGCCGACATCGTCGCCTACGCGCACGAGCGTGGCCGCGACATCCGGGTCATTTGGCCCGCAGGAGTCCGAAGGTAAGGAGCGAGAGCAGACAGCCGCCACCGCGCCTGTTCTTACCCTCCGTCATGCACTTGTCGACCATCGCCGCCACCTTCTTCCACTCCCACGTGACGGTGCGACTCCGAGCCAAACCGACCGGGAGAGCGTTCGCAGCGGTCGCTCCATCTACGTAGACCCCGAAGACCGGCACATCCTGCTCTTTGGCCATCGCGATCTCTTTCGCGACTCCAGCCGCGCTGGCCATCGTCCTCCCGACCAGGACGATGCACATGTTCGTCCGGCCGAGCTTCTTCTTGATCTCTGCTTCCCACGTGACTTGCGGCAACCTGCTCTTGCTCGACCAGTCCTGCACCGTGAAGGGGGTCGGCGAGTCCGACTTGGCCTGCCCTACAAAGAGGTTCCTCTGTTTCTCGTTGTGGTCAAAATCGAAGCTGACGAACGCACGCGGCTCGGCCATCACGTGCCACCTTCCCTCGCCGGCGCCGATGCGGCACCCCTACGGCACAAACCCACCGTGGCGACGCTGTCGACCAGCCTTACGACCGTCGGCTCCTTCC
>JAJZWW010000069.1 GCA_021846485.1 Actinomycetes bacterium | reverse complement strand
GGGCGGGGGTGCCGGAGGGGTCATAGGCCATGGAGAGCCCCTTCGATGCCACGCCCCAGTGCCATCCCGGACGCACCACGATGCTGCCCGCGGCGGCCTGCCCGAAGCTGAGCAGTTGTGCCACGCCGCTCTTCCCGTTCGGGAAGTCGCCGTAGAGGCCGAGGGTGAGCACCTGGACGCCGAGACCGGTGATCTGGCCGAGATGGGCGGCGACGGCGGGGATGCTCGCCGCGCAGCTGGCGCAGCCACCAGCGACGAACCAGACCATGGTCGGCTTGCCGCGAAACGAGGCGATCGTGCCGGTGGCGCCGTCGGGCGTGGTGAAGGTGCCGTTCGGTGCGAGCGCGGCGCGGGTCCCGCTCCCCGCCACGGAGGACGCTGCGGCGGGGGACGCCGCCGAAGAGGTCGCCGTGGCCGCCGATCTCGATGCCTGCAGGTGGGTACCCAGGAGGTGCGCGCCGAAGACGACCGCGGCGAAGACCACCATCGCGGCGGCGACCTTCGCGAAGCCGTGCCGTCCGGGCCGGGGCTCCCGGCTGGCAGGCGGCGCGGATCCGGGCTCGGGTGCGTGGTTCGGGGGTGTCATGCCAGTTTCCCGGCCGCGGCGAGGAGTTGGGGCATGGTGGACCCCGGCGAGCTGTTCACGTAGCTGATCTGGCCTTTGGCGTTGAGCAGGTAGTAGATGTCGAGGTAGCTCTGCGGGTCGTAGGTCCGGGTGAGGGCCGCGGAGGACACCCCGAAGGTCCAGGCCGGGTTCCCGTATTGCGGCCCGGCGAGAGCTCTCGCGAAGGCGCCCATCGACGGGCCGGACTGGCCGAGGTCGGCGTACAGCTCGACCTCTTCGACCCTGACCCCATCCGCGTGCAGCTTGGCGAGGTTTTGGGCCATCGTCTGGGTTCCGGCCTGGCACGACGAGCACCAAGTGGACACGAACCACACCAAGGTGGGCTGGCCCCGAAGTGACGCCACGTTGACGTTCCTGCCGGCCAGGGTGGTGAACGTCCCGGCCGGCGCGACCTGGCCGGTGGCGGGGGCGGCTGCGGAGGCAGTGGTGCTGGTCGTGGCCGGCCGGTTGGCGTAGTGCAACCCGAGGATCACCCCGGCGACCACCAAGACCGCCAGCCCTGCGCCCCCGAACCCCCAGCGCCGCCGGCGGCGTGCGGTGGCTTCGGCGGCTTGGCGACGGGCACGGTTCGAGGTGACCTGGCGGGTGGTGCGGGCCTGGCTCATCGCAAGGCTCCTTCCTCGACCACCTGGGTGCGTCCAGTGAGAGTCTCGGAACTACAGCCGCGGTCGATGTCGCAGCCGTCCTCGGAAAGGCAGGCGGCTGTGGCCACCTTTCTCAGGCCCCACCAGCCGGTGAGCGCGAGGAGGACGAGGCTGGCAGCGAGGAACTCGGTCTGATGGACGGCGAAGAAGTGCTGGAGGGTGCCCGTGGTGCCATACAAGCCGACCCCCGACACGCCGACGAAGGCGAGCACGGTGGGGATGATCGGGGTGCAGCACAGAAAGCTCGGGGCCAGGCTGGCGACGAACGCCACCCCGCCTGCGGTCCCGGCGGCAGCCCTGGCCCTGGCGATGCGACGCATGGCGTAGACCTGCACGCTCACCACCAGGCCCATCCCGGCTCCGAGCACCATCGCCCAGGTGAGCAGGTAGGCGTCGAGGTAGTGCCAGTTGGCCAGCTCGAAGCGCTGGGTGTAGTCGAAGGGCAACAGGATCGTATAGAGCAGCGCCACCGCGGCGGCGACCGCCACGAACCCGGCCAGACGGCCCGGTGAGCCGAGCACCTCGCCGAGAGCGGAGCGCAGCGTTCCCCGGCGGGCGGCGCCGGTCGCTGCTGGCCTCACGGGCGCCACGACCGGGGCACCGGAGGGCAGCAGGCCCCCCCGCTGCGGCGACGGCGGCGGACCCACACTGCGGCCGCGAGCGCGACCAGCAGAGCCCCGATGATCCCCCCGACGGTTCCCAAGGTGGCGGCGCTGGTAGTCGCCAGCGCCGCGAGGATGAGCGGTCCCCCGCAGCACAGCAACGGAGCGAGCACCAACAAGATGGCAGCCCCCGGGCCTCGCTTCTGCCCAGGGGGGCGTACCGGAGTCGGCTCGTACGACGCCTTGGCGGTCTGGCGCCCAGGATCGGTTCGGGGCAGGGACATGGAAGCCTCCTCACGACGGCGGGCAGGCTGCCGGCGGGTCGAGCCCCACCGACAGACCAAGACGGGAACACACGACCCAGAGTTTACTACGTATCCGTAGAAGCGAGTCAAGGCGGGGGCGGGGGTAGGTCCACGTGGCAAGCGACGGCCGCAGCGGCCCGAGCGCCAAGCAGCACGGGCTGATCGTGATCGGCCGCACCGCTACCGCTCAGCGACGGGCGAGGCGGATCCTCCACGCCCAGGTCGGCCGCAACCCGACCGCGGCGATGGCGCTCCCGCAGGCAACGACACCCGCGATCGTGGCGTCCGCGCCGGCCAGCACGCACCCAGACCACGCCATTGCCGACGCCACGAGCGCCACTGAGGAACCCACCAATGCGGTCGGCGTGGTCCGGACCGATCGGGCGTCCTCCAAGCGGGCGATCCGGTAGCGGAGGTGCTCGACATCACCGAACCCCACCGTCCCACCATCCCTGTAGGAGCCAGCGGCCAGGAGCGCCACCCGCGCAAGCGCCGAGATCACCGGCGCCGGCCCAACCGCCCCAGCTGCCTCGTCATCGGCGGCCGCCTCCAGCTCCCGGCGCAAGCCGTCCCACGCCCGGCGCACCGGGGGGAAGCGCCCGTAGGCCGCCGCCACTGCCCCGGCGGCCACCAGCACCCTCGGGTGGCCGAGGCGAACATGGGCCGCCTCGTGCTCACACACCGCACGCTGCTCACCCTCGTCCAGCGCTGCCAGAAACGCCGAGGTCACCACCGCCCGGGCCCGCCACAAGCCGCCGGCGTAGGCCGCCGGGCGATCCGAGGGCACCACCCACACCCCGACTCCACCGAGTACTTCCCGGCGAGACGAGGCAGCCAGCGCCAAGCCTCGCAGCTCTGCCCGTCTGGCGCTGATGGCCAACCCGATGGCGTGCCAGACCAGCACTCCCAGCGCCCCGGCAGCTGGGAGGTATCCCACCAGCCGCCACTGACCCTCGTCGAGCCCGAAGAGGCAACCTCCGCCTGAAACCCGCATCCCCGCCAGCCACGACCCGACCGAGGCGCCCAAGCAGGCGAACCACAACGCCGGGGCCAGCCCCCAGCCCACCAGGCTCACCAGATACCCCCCGGCCGCCACCCGCGGCGACACCCCGGCCGGAGCCCCAACCAGGCCAGGCAAGAGCACCAGCACGCCGAGCAGAGCGACCCCGACCGCGCCAGCCATCATGGCCGGCGCACCCGATCGAGCACCGCTGCCAGCTCGGCCACCAGCTCGGGGTCGGCCAGGCCCTCCACGAAATACGCCAGCGCCTGGCGGGGGTCCGCAGTGGCCGCCAAGAGCGAGTTGATCGCCTGGGCGGTCAACTCGTCAGGATCGCCGGCAGCCCGATACACATGGCTCCGACCCTTCTCGACGCGCTCCACCTCCACCAGGCCCTTGTCCACCAGACGACCGAGGATCGTCATCACCGTGGTGTACGCCCTGGTCCCGTCGCCCAGGCGTTCCCAGATCTCCCGGCCATTCAGCCAACCGCCCGCCCCCCACAGCTCCTCCAGGACCGCGTGCTCCAACGCACCGACCCGCTGGCCGGCCACCAGCCGTCTCACCACTGAAGCCTCCTACGCACCTATCGTAAGCAGCGTACGTCCGAGTGCAGCGATCGAGGCGATGGTCGCCGACCATCACCGTCACGTCCCGGCGCTCCCGGCTCGCCCCGCCGGCGCCGAGAGGGCACGGGGCGGGCGCTCTTGCTCGCCTCGTGCCCCGAGATCGAGGCAGCCCCCGGTGGGGCGGTAGCGTGTGGACGTGGGTGAAGGACCGGACGAGCCCGAAGCAGGCGGCGAGGAGTCGCCGCTCGAGGCGGCGCGCCGGCGCCAGGCGGAGATCGCCGCGGAGCTGCCCGACGAGGTCGAGCACCCCGGCGAGGCTGGCTACGGGGACGACGGCCAGGCACCTCCCCCGTCCGGCCGGATCGACAGCTGGCGGCGGCGCAGCGCCGTCGGGGCCGTCCTCACCGGCATCGCCCTCGGCATACGCGAGGTGCTCGAGCCGGAGCGCCAGGAGGCCCCCGTCGTGATGGAGACATCCGGCGTCCCTCCCCGGGACCTTCCCGTCGAGGCCGACCTGCAGGAGCCCGCCCCGAAGCGAAACGTCGTCGCGGTCCGCCCCTGGCTCCTCGGCGGCCCCTCCTCCCCCACCGGCAGCCCCGCCGGCACCGGCAGCCCCGCCGGCCAGACCACCACTGCCGGCCAGACCACCACTGCCGGCCGGGCAGGGCCCGCCTCGGACCGCCCGCCCACCGCCATACCCGGCAGGTCGCCCGCCCGCCGCCGTCTCGGCCGGCGCCGGCGGTGAGCTTCCTGTTCGACCCGGGACGCCGGGAACGCCCCGCCAGGACCGGCGCCACGGGGACCACCGGCGGCCCCCCGGGGGAGGCCGGCCCTCCTGCCAGGGCACCGGCTGGCTCCCCGATGCAGATGGAAGGGCGCGAGCCGCTGTGGGCCTGGGTGACCGCAGCGGTGATCGCCGCGGGCGGGATCGCCAACCTGGTGGACACGACCGGCCGCGGCGCCCCAGCGCACCCGGTGGCGTGGCCCTCCTACGTCGGACTGCTCCTCGCTGCGGGCCTGGTGGCGAGCACCCGGGCCCGCAACCGGCTCCTGTCACCGTTCGTCGCGATCTTCGCCGCCTTCTTCGTGACCTTGGAGCGTGGCCCCGACTCGCTTTCGTTCGTGCACATCGTCGTGCTCTTCGCGGCCGTCGGCTTCGCGGTCGCCCTGACCATGCGCCAGCGCAGAGCGCAGAAAGCGCTCGGCGCGACCCGCTCTCCTGCCGGGCGCCGGGGCAGGGGACGCGGGCGCGACGACGAGCAGCCTGCGGTGGGCCGCCCACGCAAGCCGACCCCCAACCGTCGCTACACCCCACCCAAGTCCTCGCGCACCGCCTCGTCATCGCGCCGCTCCGGGACCACCCGGCACTGAGCCCCCGCCCGGCTGGCTGCCCCCGACCGACGGCTGCTACCCCCCGCCGGCGCCGGGCACCTGGAGCAACGCGGAGGAGAGGAGCTCGAGCAGCTCACGCCGCCGGCGCACGAGGGTCCGGGCGGTCGGCTCGACCCCAAGGGCCCGGAGCACCTCCACCTCCGTCGCCGCCCCGATCACCGCGGAGTATGCGGTGAGCAGCAGCAGCTGGCTGTCCTGGCGGCGCATGTTGCCGGCGTCCACCTCCCGGTCGAAAAAGGCGGTGGCGGCCTCGACGAAGGGCTCCAACCGCTCCCGCAGGCGCGTCGCGGCCGGCGCGCCGAGCCGGCTCACCTCCCGCAGCAGGCCGGGGAGCTCCGGCCGGCGGACGGCCAGGCGGAACACCGACCGGACCACCGCCTCGACCCTCGCCCAGCCCGAAGCGACCCCGTCGAGCCCGCCGTCCACCGCGGCGATCAGCTCGGCCCCGGCCTCGTCGATGACCGCGTCGAGGAGGTGCTCCTTGGACGAGAAGTGGTAGAGAATGGTCTGCTTGCGGATGCCGAGCTCGGCCGCCAAGGCGTCGAGGGAGATCGCCTCGTAGCCGACGGTCCCGAAGGCGTGGAGCGCCGCGTCGAGGATCCGCTCGGCAGTGCTCCCTGCTGCGTTCGACCCGGCCACTGACCAAATGGTAGACAGAGGAGATGCTGCGTGAGGCGCTGGCCGGCCGGCGCGTCGCGGTGACCGGGGCGACAGGGTTCCTCGGCACCGCGCTCGTCGAACGGCTCTTGCGCTGCGTGCCCGGCTGCGAGGTGGCCGTGCTCGTCCGTCCCGGGCGGAGGGGGGCCGCCGAACGGGTCCGGCGCGAGGTCCTGCGCAACAGCTGCTTCGACCGCCTCCGGCGGGAGCTCGGCGACCACTTCGACACCGAGGTCGACGCGCGCCTGGTCACCGTCGCCGGCGACGTCGGCGTCGAGGGGCTCGGCCTCGACCCGTCCGGGGAGGCGCAGCTCGCCGGGTGCGACACGGTGATCCACTCCGCGGCGACCGTGAGCTTCGACTCGCCCCTCGACACCGCGGTGGAAGTCAACCTCCTCGGGCCCTCCCGGGTGGCCACCACCATGAGAAGGCTGAACCCCGCTGCCCACCTGGTGGCGATCTCCACCGCCTACGTCGCCGGGGCGCGGCGAGGAGCGGCTCCCGAGAGGACCCTACCCGACACCCCCTGGGCGATCGAGGTCCCCTGGCGGGCGGAGGTCGACGCCGCCCGGCGAGCACGCTCCGACGCGGACGCCGAGAGCCGCCAGCCCCGCCGCCTCGCCAGCTTCCAGCGCGAGGCGCGCGCCGAGCTCGGCGCCGCCGGAACGCCGCTGCTCGCGGCGCGGGCCGAGCGGGCCAGGGATGACTGGGTGAGGCGGCGCATGGTGGAGCTCGGCAAGGCCCGGGCCCAGGGCCTCGGGTGGCCGGACGCGTACGCCTACTCCAAGGCGCTCGGGGAGAGAGCCCTGCTCGACAGCTGCGGTGAGGTGGCGGTGTCGATCGTCCGCCCCTCGATCATCGAGTCCTCCCTGGCCGAACCGGTCCCCGGCTGGATACGCGGCTTTCGCATGGCCGACCCGGTGATCATCGGCTACGCCCGGGGCCTGCTGCGCGAGTTCCCCGGCCTGCCGGAGGGCATCGTCGACGTCATCCCCGTCGACCTGGTGGTCGCCGCGGTGCTCGCCGTCGCCGCCCGAGGCCCGCTACCCGACGGGCCCGACGTGGTCCACGCCGCCTCGGGGGCACGCAACCCGTTGCGCTACCGCCAGCTGGTCGACCTGGTGCGGGAGTGGTTCACCGACCACCCGCTGGCGGACTCCCGCGACCAGCCGATAGCCGTGCCGGAGTGGTCGTTCCCGGGGAGGCGGACGGTGCAACGCCAGCTTCGCCGGACCACCCGGGCGCTCTACGGCGCGGAGCGCCTCTTGCAGTCGCTGCCGCTGCGTGGCGGGCGCGCCGACCTCGCGGCCCGCCTGGAGGAGCGGCGCGACGAGGCCGAGCGGGCACTGTCCTACGTCGAGCTGTACGGCGCCTACACCGAGACCGAGGCCGTCTTCGAGGTCGACCGACTGCTCGCCCTACACCGCTCGCTACCCCCCGCCGACCAGGAGAGCTTCGGCATGGACCCGGCGGTCATCGACTGGCGTCGCTTCTGCCACGACGTGTACCTGCCGTCGGTGGTCGCCCACGCCCGGGTTCGCCAGGTCCCCCCCGCCGGCGCCGGGCGCCGGGACCCGAGGGGAGCGACCGGCCTGACCCGCCAGGAGCGGGGACGCCGGGCGATCCTCGCCCCGGAGCGCCAGCTGGCGGTGTTCGATCTGGAGAACACCCTGGTCGCCTCCAACGTGGTCGACTCCTACGCTTGGCTGGCCACCCGCCACGACGGCGACCCCACCCGTGCCGCGTTCGTGGTCCGGCTCCTGAGGGACGCCCCGGCGATGCTCGCCGCCGACCGGGTCGACCGAGGAGACTTCCTGCGGGCCTTCTACCGCCGCTACGACGGGGCCCCGGTGGAGCGCCTCCGGACCGACGGTGCGGAGCTGTGGCACGAACTGCTGCTCACCAGGGCCTTCCCCGACGGCCTGCGCCGGGTGCGCGAGCACCGGGCCGTCGGGCACCGCACGCTGCTCGTGACCGGCGCCCTGGATGTGGTGGTCGAGCCACTTCAGCCCCTCTTCGACGAGATCGTCTGCGCCCACCTCGGGCAGCGGGCCGGCCGGTTCACCGGCGAGCTGCTCGACGCCCCCCCGACCGGCGAGGCACGGGCGGCGATCATGGCCGACTACGCCGGTCGCCACGGGCTTGACCTAGCGGAGTCGGTCGCCTACGCCGACTCGGCCAGCGACCTGCCGATGCTCGAGGCGGCCGGCCACCCGGTGGCGGTCAACCCCGAGACCAAGCTCGCGTCGATCGCCCGCCGGCGGGGCTGGCACGTCGAGCGGTGGCCGAGGTCCCCCGGCGGGCCGCGCCGGGTGCTCCCCGTCGGCCCGAGGGTGCGGCCGTGAAGGCGCTGCTGGTAGAGCGCTCCGCTCCCCGCTTCGCCGCAGCCCGGCTGTCGTCGGGCTGGCACGGCCAGCTCGCCGCCCAGGTCGGCCCGCTGCGCTTGGTCGAAGCCGACCCGCCAACGCTCCCCGGGGCGCGCTGGCGGCGGGTGCGGCCGCTGCTCGCGGGCATCTGCGGGAGCGACCTGGCCACCCTCGGCGGCCGATCGTCGAGGTGGTTCGAGCCGCTGGTCAGCTTCCCGTTCGTCCCCGGCCACGAGGTCGTCGGCGTCGACGAGGGCGGGCAGCGGGTCGTGGTCCAACCGATCCTCGGCTGCGGGCCGCGCGGGATCGACCCGCCGTGCGCGGCCTGCGCCGCCGGGCGGACCAACCGCTGCGGCCACCTCGCCGCCGGACACCTCCAGCCGGGCCTCCAGACCGGCTACTGCGCCGACACCGGCGGCGGGTGGTCCGAGGAGCTGGTGGCCCACGAGAGCCAGCTGCACCCGGTGCCCGCGGGGCTGAGCGACGAAGCGGCAGTGCTCGTCGAGCCGGTCGCCTGCGCGGTGCACGGCGCGCTCTGCGCGCCGGGCGGCGACGATCTCACCGCCGTGGTCGTCGGGGCCGGCACCCTGGGCCTGGGCGTGGTCGCCGCCCTGGCCCGCTACCGCCCCGACGTCTCCTGCATCCTCGCGGTGGCCAAGCACCCCCACCAGCAGCGCCTGGCCACCGAGCTCGGGGCGAGCGTGGTCACCGAGCCCGACAGCCTCCGCCGGGCGGTGCGTCGCCGGACCGGCTCGTGGATGCTGCCCGGCGGACAGCTGACCGGGGGCGCCGAGCTGGTCGTCGACTGCGTCGGCACCGCGGCTTCGCTGGCCGACGCCCTGGCAGTGGTCGCCCCGGGGGGCACGGTCGCGCTCGTCGGCATGGCCGGCCGCGTCGGCGTCGACCTGACCGGGTTGTGGCAGCGGGAGGTCCGCCTCCAGGGCGCCTACGCCTACGGACCCGAGCCCCTCGCCGGAGATCGTCACAGCTTCGAACTGGCCTTCGAGCTGGTCGGCGCCGCCGGCCTGGAGCGCCTGGTCAGCGCCCGGTACCCCCTCGGCCGCTACGCCGAAGCCGTTGCCCACGCCGGCTCCGGCGCCCGGGGGTCCGTCAAGGTGGTCTTCGACCCCCGCCGCCGCCGCCCGGAAGGAACCATCTGATGCCCCGACCCGGATTCGTGCTCGAGGTCGACCGCTCGACCCCTCCCATCCTCACCTGGCGGGGCGACGGCTTCAGCCTCGAGCGGCTGCCCGTCGAGCGCTCGCGGGTGATCTACCCGGCGGAGCCCGAAGCTGGCCTTCCCGACCCCGACGGGGCGATCGACGAGGCGCTCGAC
The DNA here is from genome assembly GCA_021846485.1 of Actinomycetes bacterium. GTDB lineage: Bacteria > Actinomycetota > Acidimicrobiia > Acidimicrobiales > Palsa-688 > JAKAQB01. The sequence goes on along the minus strand of JAJZWW010000069.1, from coordinate 2,306 downwards.
CACCCCCTGGGCGACTCGGAGCCGATCGGGGCTCTGCTCAGGCCAGGGATGCGCCTCACGATCGCCTTCGACGACGTCTCGCTCCCGCTGCCGCCGATGAGGCGGCCCGACAACCGCCAACGGGTGATCGAGGCGGTCCTCGACCGGGCGGCGACCGCCGGCGTCGACGACGTGGTGCTCGTCGCCGCGCTCGCCCTGCACCGCCGGATGACCGAGGCGGAGCTGCGCCACGCCCTCGGAGACCGGGTCTACGACGCCTTCGCCCCGGAGGGCCGGCTCCTGCAGCACGACGCCGAGGACCCCGACGGCCTGGTGCATCTCGGGCTCACCGACCGGGGCGAGGACGTCGAGATCAACCGGCGCGCGGCCGAGTCGGACCTGCTCGTGTACGTGAACATCAACCTGGTGTCGATGGACGGTGGCCACAAGAGCGTCGCGACCGGCCTGGCGAGCTACCGCAGCCTGCGCCACCACCACAACGTCCGGACCATGCGCCAGTCGCGCTCGTTCATGGACCAGCACCACTCGGAGCTGCACTCCGCCAACTGGCGGATGGGGCGGCTGATCGCCGCCAGCGGCGTGAAGGTCTTCCAGGTGGAGACCACCCTCAACAACGACGCCTTTCCCTCCCAGCTCGGCTTCCTCCAACGCCGCGAGTGGGAGTGGACCGCGCGTGACCGGGCCGCCTACCTGGCGACGACCGGGGCCTTGCGTGCTGGCTCGGACCGCCTCAACCGATCGGTGTTCCAGTCGGTCAAGGCTCCCTACGCGATGACCGGCGTCTTCGCCGGGGAGGTCGAGGCGGTCCACGCGGCGACCACCGAGGCGGTGTTCCGCCAGCAACTGGTGCCCGTCGAGGGCCAGACCGACGTGGCGCTCTTCGGGCTCCCCCACGTCTGCCCCTACAACGTCCACTCGATCATGAACCCGATCCTCGTCATGTGCATGGGCCTCGGGTACCTGTTCAACCTCTACCGGGGCCGGCCGATCGTGCGGGAGGGCGGGGTGGCGATCCTGTTCCACCCCACCCCGCGGGCGTTCCACCCGGTGCACCACCCGAGCTACATCGACTTCTTCGAGGAGGTCCTCGCCGACACCACCGACCCGGTGCAGATCGAGAAGACCTACGAGGAGCGCTTCGCCACCGACGAGTGGTACCGCCACCTGTACCGCACCGGGCACGCCTACCACGGTGTTCACCCCTTCTACATGAGGTACTGGGGCGCCCACGCCCTCGAGCACCTCGGGCGGGTGATCGTGGTGGGCGGCGACCCGCCGACCGTGCGCCGGCTCGGGTTCCTGCCGGCGAGCACGCTCGACGACGCCCTGGAGATGGCCTCCGACGTGGTCGGCCCCGGGTCGACGATCAGCCACTTCCACTGCCCGCCGGTGCTCATGGCGGACGTGTCGTGATCGCGGACGGGTCGTGATGGAGGGGCGCCTGCCGCGCCCGGGCGAACCGTCCGGCTCGACCGCGCCCTGGTCGCGCCTGGCGGTCACCCCGGCCCGGATCAGGGCGCGGATCCCCCGCCCTTCGGGGTTCCCCTGGACCGCGCCCACCCGGCCGACGACCCTGCCCGTACCTCCGTCGACCCCCACCCTCGGGGTGCACTACGAGACCGGCTGGGCCCGCCGCTACCCGGCCCGGCTGGCCCGGGCGGCATTCACCGAGGCGGTGGTCCGCCCGGCGGTGGCCGCCCTGGCCTCGCCCCGCGTCGAGGGTCTCGACCGTGTCGGCCACCTGCGCGGGCCGGTGATCCTCGCTGCCAACCACGCCAGCCACCTCGACACCCCCCTGCTGGTGAGCGTGATGCCGGAGCACTGGCGCCACCAGCTGGTCGTGGCCTCCGCGGCCGACTACTTCTTCGACAGCCGCCCCCGGGCGGTCGCCTCCGCGCTGCTCCTGAACGCCGTTCCGGTCGAGCGCCGCAGGGTCGACCGCAGCTCGGCACGACGCCTCACCGAGCTGCTCCAAGAGGGCTGGAGCCTGCTCATCTACCCCGAGGGGGGCCGCAGCCCCGACGGCTGGGCCCGCCCCCACCAACGGGGCACCACCTGGCTGGCCGAGCGGACCGGGACCCCGGTGGTGCCCGTCCACTTGTCCGGCACCCGCCGGATCCTCCCCCGGAGCGCAACCCTGCCCCGGCCGGGCCGCACCTCGGTCCACTTCGGCCGCCCCCTGCGCGCGCTCGACGGCGACCGGGACCTCGCCGGCCGGCTGGAGGCGGCAATCGCCGCCCTCGCGGACGAGGCGGCCACCGACTGGTGGGGCGCCACGCGCCGGGCTGCGGCGGGCACCACCCCCC
>JAJZWW010000068.1 GCA_021846485.1 Actinomycetes bacterium | reverse complement strand
GGGGGGGGGGGGGGGGGGGGGGGGGGGGGGGGGCGGGGGGGGGGGGGGGGGGGGGGGGGGCGGCACGGGGAAGATCCAAGGACGTCGCGGAAGGGAAAGCTGGGTGGGTAGCGGGTCGGGGGGTAGATGGAGCAGGTACATCGGGGTCTCGAGCGGCCCGGGCGTCGGGATCCGGCGGGTGGCCCTGATCCGGGTCGTGGTCTGGAGCAAGGTGGTCATGGCGTGGCGCGGCCAGTGCGTGATCCAGTGGGGGAGGCGGGGATGGGGGGACATGGCGCGGAGGCTGGGGCGGGTCTGCTGGCAGCTCGTCGTCCTGGTCAGTACCCCTGCCCTGCTCACGTAGGCGGCGGAAGATGTCTGCCGCACGACGAGACCGGTCGGGACTTCCCACAGGGGAATCATGCCAGGGTGGCAGTGGGCAAGCAAGCACCTCAGCGACTGCCGCAAAAGCAGCGTGAAGGCGGACGTCGGCCGTCCGCCTCTGCATGAGATACGACGAGTACCCAAGAAGACTTGGGAGCGGACCGGTGGTCAGCTCACCAGGAAGGTCGTGTTGCGGCAGCTACTCAGGTTGGAGGCTCTCTGGCGTCGCCTACTTGCTCCGAACTCCCGAACATGTTTCACGTGAAACTCTGTCGGTCCCAGGCGGCCGGGAGCTCAGCGCTCTGTCCGCCGAGCGGGAGCGTTGTTCCACGTGAAACATGCCAGAGGACTAAGGAGGCCCTCCACTGCAGAGAGGCTTCCTCGAAGGGAGGTAGCCGTGCTCCGTCTGGATCGAGCGCTAAGCGCCGCAGCGGGAGGTCATGACTCTACGGACTCAGGAGTAGGCAGCTACTCAGGACCAGGACGGACAGTCCACAAGGGGCGTTTCTGCGGGATGCCCACCCCACGGGGAACCCGAGGATCCACCGGCGCGGTACGGCAAAACGAGGCGATGGTGGCCCCTGCGTCGACGTACCCGAGGAGCGTCAGTCCCAGTCGGGACAGGCCCTGTTCCGGCCACCGCGCCGTTTTGCCGCCGGGCGGGTCGGCGACCGAGAGAAGCGCGCCGCAAGCTAGGAAGCCGGCGCCACACTCGGCGGTCACCGCTGGGGGGGCGAAGGACCGAGCGGTGACATAGTCGAACTGCTCGCGAAGCGAGCCGTGAGCGAGCTCCTCGGCGCGTCCGGTGAGCACGCTGACAGGACCGGCACGCGGCAGGGCTGCTACTGTGCTCTCCAAGAACTTCGTACGGCGGCGGTTGGCGTCGAGGAGCACGAGCTCGGCCGTGGGCCAAACGCAGCCCAGTACCAGTCCTGGGAGGCCGCCACCGCTTCCCAAGTCGAGGACGTGCGCAGGATGGGAGGAACGCCGGCGATCCCAGGCGACGGCGAAAGCCAAGCTCCGGCTCAGATGAGGTTCGATGGGACCAGGACCAAGGAAGCCGAGGCGGCGCGCTTCGCCGAGCAGCTGCAGCAGGACCTCTCTCGTCGCAGCCGAGAGGACGGGGCGAGCCGGCGTTGCCGGGGTTGCCAGCCCACACTGTGCGTGGGCTGAGGGCAGCTCGTCAGACTGCGTCGAGGCCTGCACCGCTGTCGGGGTCACCCTCGTCTGTGGCGCGGGTGCCGAGGTCGTCGGTGCTATGGGTAGGGGCAGGGGCGTCCGGTCCGGCCGACGGGGAATCCGCTGCGAGCGGCACCAGTACGACGTGGCGACGCTCGTCGTCACCCTCCGAGCGGGTGGCCACCCCTTCGATCTTGGCGACGGCGTCGTGCACGACCTTTCGGTCGGCGGCGTTCATCGGCTCCAGAGCTACCGCCCTGCCCGGGCGCTGGACGTCTTTGGCGAGACCCTGGGCGAACGCCGCCAGGGCTTCCGTTCGCCTGTGGCGGTAACCCGAGACGTCCACGTGGATGCGGCCGTTGCGGGCAGCTGTGCGATGCATGACGTGGGTCCGGGTCACCTCCTGGAGGGCGGCCAGGGTAGACCCCTTCTGTCCGATCAGGACTCCGAGGTTGTCTCCCTCGATGCGTACTTCGAGGCGCTCGTCCTCCTCGAGAATGTCGATGTCCAAGCGAGCGGCGAGCCCGAAGCGCGAGAGCAGCCCGACCAGGAACTGACGGGCTACCTCTGCCTGCTCCTGCAGTGCGACGTCCATGAGCATGTCTCCCTCGCGTCCTGGGTGAGCGCCGTCGTCGTGTCGGTCGTCCAAATGAGCTCTCGGGCGCTCGTCGGCTGCCGGGCCTCTCCTCGCCGGGGTGGCGTCGTCAGAGGAGCTGGCCCGGTGACCGCCTACCGAAGGAGCGCTGGTCCGGCTGGCTGTCGGGTGGGCGTCGTCGTGGTCTCCTTCCGCCTGGTCCGCAGTTCCGCCCGACGCCCCTTGGCCCTTCCTCCGGCGGTCTCGTCGGTCCTGTTTGGCTCGGGGGGTGCTCGGGCGTACCCGGGCGCGCACCCTGCCCTCTGCGCGCACCCGGCCGAAGAGACCCAGCCGGGGCTCCTCGAGGATCTGGAACTCGGCGTCGTGCTCGTCGACGCCGAGTTGATCGAGTGCCGCCTCCTTGGCCTCTTGGATGGTCCGACCAGTCGTCTCGACCCACTCCATCGCTCAGCGGCCCCTGCGCTGTCTATCGCCACTTCTTGGAGCGCTCGGACGGCCACTCGTGGCGCCGGTGCGAGACCCGCTGCGGGGAGTCCCAGGCGGCGTGGCGGCGGACGACCTGTCGCCCTTTCGCTCGGCAGGAGCGGATGCATCCACCGAGGCTCGACCGCCGCTGCGGGAGCGGTCGCCGTCGGGCGCAGGGGCTCGGTCGCTGCCCGGCGGCGTGCGGCCCTGCTGCGGAGTGGGAGCGGCCTTTCCACTCGGCGGTGCCTTGGTCCCGCTCCGCCGGGTCTGTGTGGGATTGGCTGGCTTGGGCTCGCCTGGCCGCCCGTCCGAGCGGGCAGCTCCCGTCGAGGCCGGCTTGCCCTTGGCCTTGGCGGTCGCCGCTCGGGTCGGCGGGGTCGCCGCTTCCTGCTGGCGGGCCAGGGCTTCCCGCAGGCGGGAGCCGGGCCCGCCGCTCGACCTCGCTGGCGGGGAGCCGGCCTGGCGGTCCGTCCGGGGGTTGGCCACGCGCTTGGTTCTCCCGGCCTCGATGTCGTCGATCTCCTGCTCGACCTCCCTGATGTCCCGAACTGCCAGCCGGCGGACCGAGGGGTCGAAGCGGTACATGAGCGACTGTTGCAGGATGCGACAGATGCTGGAAGCTGCGTAGTAGAGGATCACGCCGGCCGGGAAGCGGATGAAGATGATCCCGAACACGACCGGGAGGTACTTCATGAACTTCGCCTGCGGGTTGTCCTGCATGCTGGGGTTCCGGGCGTACATCTGAGCGCTCTGGAGGTACTGGGTCCCGATCATGACGAGGAGCAGGACGAAGTAGGGGAGGGCCGCGAGGAAGGAGGGGTGGGCGCTGAGCGCGTTCTTGGCGAGGTCGAGCCCAAAGGCGTCGATCCGGCCGTTGGCCCTCCAGATCGCGTGGAACATGGCGGTCGTCGGCGAGAGGAACTGGGGGTAGGCGCATCGGACACCGTGGACCAGGTGCGTCCGGCTCAGCCCGTCGATGACCTCGAAGAGGGCGATGAAGACCGGGAACGGCAGCAGCATCGGGAGGCAGCCGCCGAGAGGGCTCACGTTCTCCTGCTTGTAGAGGTCCATCATCGCCTGGTTCAGTGCCTGGCGGTCGTTCTTGTGCTCTGCTTGCAGCTTCTTCATCTGCGGTTGGAGCCGCTGCATGGCGAGCATGGAACGAGTGCTCTTCAAGGTGAGCGGCGCGATGATGATCGCCCAGGCGACGCTGACGCAGAGGATCGCGAAGGCGTAGTTGGGCACCAGCGAATAGAACCAGGCCAGGACTGCGGCGAGCGGGCGGTTGATGGCCCCGAACAGCGAGTGCCCGAGCGTCTTGGTGGGGTAGGGCCCGCAGACGGCCGGGGCAGCCCGCACGGCGGCATGGATCCGTGCTGCCGCGAGCAGTAGGTGGGGGGTCACAGTTCTCTCATTCCGGGACAGGGTCGTAGCCGAATGGTCCGCCCGGACGGCAGCGGCCAAGACGGCCAAGGGTCAGCAGGACCCCACGGCGGGCACCATGGCGGCCGATGGCCTCGACGGCGTAGTGTGAGCACGAAGGGGTGAAGCGGCACATCGAGATCCGCCCGGCACATGCGCTCTGGTAGACGCCGATGAGAGCGATGAACGCCCGAGCAGTCGGGCCGCAGCTGCTCTCGGCGGGCCTGCGCGAGCCTACCGTGCGCGGCCTCGCTCCGCTTCGGCTACCCATCAGCCGGAGTCCCCAGGGGCTGGGCACGCGCCACCGCCACCTCGAGGTGTCGGGCCAACTCGTCGAAGCCGGCACTCGTCGCCCCGGGAGCCGCCGCCACCAGGTAGGTGCCGGGCGGCAGCGGCCTGGCCGGATCGCGGAGCAGTGCCCGCAGCCTCCGCCGCAGCCGGTTGCGCTCCACCGCACCACCCACCTTCCGCCCGATGGCGAACGCGACCCGCGGAGGGCCAGCCGCGTCCGCCGGCAGGCGGGCGACGCTCAGGGGGCCGCTGCGCCCCCGGCGGGCACTGCGCAAGGCGAGGAACAGCTCTCGGTGCTCGACGTGCCAGATCAGGCGGACAGCCGGGTTCGACCCTTGAGCCGGCGGGCTCGGAGCACCGCCCTTCCGGCCCGGGTGGACATCCGTTTGCGGAACCCGTGCCTCTTCGCCCGCTTGCGGTTGTTGGGTTGGAACGTACGCTTCACTCATCGCCTCCTCGGCGGCGGCCACTGGGCGGGCTGGTTCGACAGAAGGCGTCGATATGCGCGCCATCCCAGACAGCCCTCCGGCACGTCGATGTATGCTAGGGGACGCGGATCGCGTGCGCCAAGCGACCGGTCTGGCGACGTCCTCCACCACCAGCGAGGTCGGCGGGCGGGAGCCAGCAGAGGCGCCGGCGCGCGTGGTCAGGAGCGTAGCCGCTGGTAGCGTCGGTTTCCGGTGCTGTACGCCTCGCCTCCGCCGGGCTGGTACCCCGACCCGGCGGCGCCGGCGCAACGCGAGCGCTGGTGGGACGGCCGGACCTGGTCGGCGTCGACCAGGTCGACGACTTCGGCCGACCCTGGCGTCGGGACTGCCGGACGGGGCGCTGTGGCAGCGCTGGGTCGTAGCTCGGGGGGCTCCGCTGGGATCCCCCTGCGAGCAGCGTGGTGGGCACTGGCCGGCATCACCCTCGGCGAGGTAGTCGGCTCGGCGCTCGCGGTGGTGGTAGTGGCGCTCACCGGTGCCCGCCTGACTTCCGCCGGCCCGGAACTGGTGGGTGAGCTCGGGTTGTGGTCGGGGATGCTCGCCGCAGTGGTGCTGGTGAGCCGTCGCTACGGCTCGGGGTCGCTCCACCAGGACTTCGGCCTCGCGTTCCGACGCGTAGACGTAGCCTATGGTGAAGCAGATGCCGCCGCCGGGCTGGCGGTCGCCCAAGCCGTCGGGATGGTCTTCGCCGGGTCCCGCCTGGCCGGCACCAACACCCAGATCCTGAGCGGCCAGCGTGGGGACCTTGCCGGGGCGGTCGCCGTCTCTCTCATCGCAGTCGTGGGCGCACCGGTGTTCGAGGAGCTGTTCTTCCGCGGGTTGATCCGGACGGCGCTGGCCGCTCGCCTCGGCCGCCACGGAGCGGTCTGGGGTCAAGCGGTCCTGTTCGGCCTGGCCCACGCAGGTGAGGCCAATGGTCTCGGCAACGTGTCGGTGGTCCTCGCGCTCGTCCTGCTCGGGGCGGTGCTCGGCTACACCGCTCTGCTCACCCGGCGGCTCGGGGCGGGGGTCGTCGCCCACAGCCTGTTCAACCTGGTGGCGGTGGCGGCGATCTTCCTCGTGCGCTGAGCCGCCGGGTTCGGGCCCCGACCGAGAGCCGCGGCGGTCAGAGGTTGGGCTGCGGGGTGAGGCGCAGGTAGGGCCGCTTGGTCTCCCAACCCTTGGGGAACTTCTCCTTGGCCGCTTCGTCGTCGATCGCCGGGGCGATGATCACGTCCCCGCCGTGCTGCCAGTCGGCCGGGGTCGACACGGAGAACTTGGCGGTGAGCTGCAGGGAGTCGAGCACCCGCAGGATCTCGGCGAAGTTGCGCCCGGTGCTCTGCGGGTAGGTCATCGTCGCCTTGATCTTCTTGTCGGGGCCGATCCAGAAGACCGAGCGCACCGTGACCGTGTCCGAGGCGTGGGGGTGGATCATCCCGTACAGGTCGGAGACGACGTGGTCCTCGTCGGCGATGATCGGGAAGTTGACCTCGGTGCCCTGGGTCTCGTTGATGTCGGGGATCCAGCCCTGGTGGTGCTCCAGTCCGTCGACGCTCACCGCGATCACCTTGGCGTTGCGCCGGTCGAACTCACCCTTCAACTTGGCCACCGCGCCGAGCTCGGTGGTGCACACTGGGGTGAAGTCCTTGGGGTGGCTGAAGAGGACTCCCCACCCGTCACCGAGCCACTGGTGGAAGCTGATCGTGCCCTCGGTCGTCTCTGCGGTGAAGTCGGGTGCCTCGTCCCCGAGCTGTAGTGCCATTTGCGGATCCTCCTCCGGTAGGGGGCGCAGCCGCGCCTTCTCCAACGCTACCCGGATATGGCGATTGTCGACCGGCCGGGTCGAGGTTCCGGCGCGCCCTGTGCTCGGCTACTGCGGGTAGCGTGCATCAGACAACCAGGAGTCGCCGCGCCAGGAGGAGCTGCCTTGCCCACCGCCGTGATCGTCGACGCAGTCCGCACCGCTGGGGGTAAGCGCAACGGCCGCCTGTCGGGCTGGCACCCCGCCGACCTGGCCGCCGAGACCCTGAAGGCCCTGGTGGAGCGCAACGGGCTCGACCCGACGTTGATCGACGACGTCATCATGGGCTGCGTGATGCAGGTGGGGGGTCAGGCGCTCAACGTCGCCCGCAACGCCGTCCTCGCTGCGAATTTCCCCGAATCGGTACCTGCTACGACGGTGGACCGCCAGTGCGGCAGCTCCCAGCAGTCGCTGCACTTCGCCGCCCAAGGGGTGATGGCCGGCGCCTACGACGTGGCCGTCGCTGCCGGGGTCGAGGTCATGAGCCTGGTGCCCATGGGCGCCAGTGTGGCTGTACCCAACGTGGGCGGGCCGTTCGGTCCCCGGGTCGAGGAGCGTTACCGTCCGGACGGCGGGCTGGTCCCCCAGGGGATCTCGGCCGAGATGATCGCCGATCGCTGGGGCCTCACCAGGGAGGACCTCGACGCCTACGGAGCCCGCAGCCAGCAGCGGGCTGCCCGGGCCACCGCTGAAGGACGCTTCGAGCGGGAGATCGTGGCCGTCCCGGCCCGGGTGCGTGACAAGGAGACCGGTCGGGTGGTGGAGCCCGGGGAGATGGTCACCGCCGACGAGGGCATCCGGCCGGAGACGACGACCGAGGCCCTGGCGACGCTGAAGCCGGCGTTCAAGCCGGACGGCAAGGTGACCGCCGGCAACTCCTCCCAGATCACCGACGGGGCGTCGGCGGTGCTGGTGATGAGCGAGGAGAAGGCCGGCGCGCTCGGTCTCGTGCCGCGCGCCCGCTTCCACGCCTTCGCCCTGTCCGGGGTGGACCCGGTGACCATGCTGACGGGACCGATCCCGGCTACCACCAAGGTGCTCGAGCGGGCCAAGTTGACCCTCGAGGACATCGACCTGGTGGAGATCAACGAGGCCTTCGCCTCGGTCGTCCTGGCGTGGGCCGAGGAGCACCACCCGGACATGGCCAAGGTCAACGTCAACGGGGGGGCCATCGCCCTCGGGCACCCCCTCGGCGCGTCGGGGACCAAGCTGGCGGCCACCCTGCTCAACGAGCTGGAGCGGACCGGCGGTCGGTGGGGACTGCTGACCATGTGCGAGGGCGGTGGGCTGGCCAATGCCTTGGTGATCGAGCGCCTGGGCTGATGAGCCGGGCACCAGCGCCTGGCGGCCGTCGTCCCCAGGCTGGGGACAAGTCTGGGGAGAATTGCAGCCGTGTAACCAGCCGTCGGTCAGCCGTTCACCCGTGAGCCACCGAGACGGGCGTTGCGCCCGGCCGTCCCGGCGCATCCGAGGATCGAGGCCTCAGCCGCGGCGGCTCTCCTCGTCAACTGACCGCAGCTCGCCAGCCAGTTGGCGAGGAGGCGGTGCCCACCCTCGGTGAGGATCGACTCGGGATGGAACTGCACCCCCTCCACCGGAGCACCCGGTCCACGCCGGCGCAGGCCCATGACCGTACCGTCCTCGCTGCGCGCGGTCACCGTCAGGACCCCCGGCAGGCCAGGCTCCTCGACCACGAGGGAGTGGTAGCGGGTGGCGACGAAGGGCTCGGGCAGCCCGGCGAAGACGCCCCGCCCGTCGTGGCTCACCGTGGAGGTCTTGCCGTGCATGACCGGTGCCCGCACGACCCGCCCCCCGAAGACCGCGGCGATCGCCTGGTGGCCCAGGCAGACCCCGAGCAGCGGCACCCTCCCGGACCAGCTGCGGATCACCTCGAGGCTGGCCCGGGCGTCTTCCGGCCTGCCGGGGCCGGGCGAGATCAGGACCCCGTCGGGGCGGAGCGCTTCGAGTGCCGGGAGGTCCACGTCGTCGGGTCGGAGGACCACTGGTTCGGCACCGAGCTCGCCCAGGTACTGCACCAGGTTGTAGACGAACGAGTCGTAGTTGTCGACGACCAGCACACGTGCCACCGGCCCGACGCTAGCGTCCGACCGGCCGGCGCCGACCGGCGGGGCTCAGGGGCGGGACCCGGCCCGCGCCGGCTCCGGTATCGTGGAGGCGTGGCTCGCCGGACCAAGGACACGGGGCGGGTGACGCCCAAGGGGGGCCGTGGCCCGCGCAGCGGCCCCGCCGGCGGTGCTGCGATGGTCTCGGGGCGCTACACCCCACCGATCCCCGACGAGTACCGGAGCAGCCCGTGGTGGGTGCCCGCGCTCGTGCTGGCGTTCATGGGCCTCGGGGTGATCGTCATCGTCCTCAACTACCTGAGCGCGCTTCCCGCGAGCCCGACCAACTGGTACCTCCTGGGCGGGCTCGGTTGCATCATCGCCGGCTTCCTCGTCGCCACCCGCTGGCACTGACTGACCGGAGGAGCGGGCTGCCCAGGCGATCTGCGGGGGAGGGGACCGCACTCTCGACGGCTCGGTGGACCGGCCTGTCCGATCAGAGGTCACAGACGAGGAGCTTGCCTGCCGGACTTCTCCGCCAGCACTCACCTCGGGATTCGAGTGCGAAACACTCCAGCGGGGAAGTTGCGCGCTGGTGGCTGGCGGACGGTCAGCTGGTCCCGCTCACCCCGGTGGTGGTGGTGGTGCTCCCCGAGGAGCCCGAGAGCCCCGAGGTCCCGGAGGTGGGGGAGGTGCCGGAGGTGCCGGAGCTGCTCGACGGCGGCGTGTAGCTGCCGACGTAGGCGGTGACGGTCGTGCCGCCCGGCTCGGAGGCACCCGCAGGCGGGCTGGTCTGCACCACGAGGCCGTTCTCGGAGGCGCTGGTCACCGGGATGGTGGTGAAGGCCACCTTGAACCCGCTGGCCTTCAGCTCGGCCTTGGCTTGCTTGGGGGTCTGGTTGGTGACGTCGGGGACGTCGACGGGGGCGGGTCCGCTCGACACGTAGATGGTCACCGGCGTCCCCGCCCGGACCTTCGCCCCGGCGGCAGGTGAGGTGCGCACCACGTCGCCTGACTTGACGCTCGTGGACGCCTCGGTCTTCTCCACCGGGCTGACCGACAGACCCTTGCTGCTCAGCTCGTAGGCGGCCGCCGCCGGGCTCGCGCCGGTGAGCGTCGGCACCACCACCTCCTTGGGCCCGGAGCTGATCACCAGCTGGACGGTGCTCCCCTTCGAGCGCTCCGCGCCCGCCAACGGCTCGGTCCGGATGACCACGCCGGGATGAACCGACGAGGAGGCCGTCACCAGCTTCTTCACGTGGAAGCCGTAGTGCCGGAGGGTCGAGGTGGCCGCCGACTGCGTCTCCCCGCCGACTGCCGGCACGGCGACGGTCGGGGCACCGGTGCTCACCTCCAGCACGACGAGCCGCTTTGTGGCCAGCCTCGTGCCCGCCGGCGGGTGGGTGCCCACTGCCTCCCCCTTGGGGACGGTCGCGCTGGTGACGTCGCGCAGGTGGATGTCGTGGAACCCCGCCTTTTGCAGGCGGGCCCGGGCGGTGGCGGGGGACTCGTGGGCGACGGAGGGCACCGGCGCGGTCCGATCGGCGCCGAAGGCGCCGAGATCTCGGCCGATGAAGTAGGCGAGCACGCCCAGAGCGGCGAGGAGCACCACCACCAGGGCGGTCCACAGCCCCCAGTGGGTGCGCTCGGGGGTTTGCGGGGGCTGAACGCCGAACCCGCCGGTGGCGTAGGGCAACGGCGCCCCGTGCGACGGCGGCGCCCCGTAGGGCGGCCCGACGGCGGGCTGGACCCTGGTGGCCCCCGGGGGCGCCCCGCCACCGGACTGCCCGGCGGTCACGGTGGCCGGCCCCCGGGCGGAGGCCACGGTCGTGGGGTCCCCGACGGCCGCGGTGACCAGGGGTTGGCCCGCCCTGAAGCGCTCGAGGTCGACCCGCAGGGCGTCGGCGCTCTGGTAGCGGTCCTCCGGCGCCTTGGCCAGCGCCTTGGTGACGATGGCCGCGTAGGCGGCCGGGACTCCCGGGTTGACCTCGGTGAGCGCCGGGGGGAGCTCCCGCACGTGCTTGTAGGCGATGGTCACCGGGTTGTCGCCCTGGAATGGCGGGTGCCCGGCGCTCATCTCGTAGAGGACCACGCCGAGGGAGTACACGTCACTGCGAGCGTCGACGGGTTGACCCTGGGCCTGCTCGGGTGAGAAATAGGTGGCGGTGCCCATCACCGCCCCCGCCTGGGTGAGGTCCTCGGCGGTCCCGATCGCCCTGGCGATCCCGAAGTCGGCGACCTTCACCTGGCCGGAGCGGTCGATGAGCACGTTCCCCGGTTTGACGTCGCGGTGGATGACCTGCCGGCGGTGGGCGAAGGACAGGGCTCCTGCGGTGGCGATCGCCACGATGGCCGCCTGGTCGGCCGACATCGGTCCCCGGCGGATGCGGGCCGAGAGCGTCTCCCCGTCGACGTACTCCATGACGATGAAGTAGGTCTGGGTCCCCTGGCCCCAGTCGTATATGGAGACGATGTTGGGGTGGGTGAGGTTGGCTGCCGCCCGGGCCTCCCGCCGGAAGCGCTGGACGAACGACTCGTCGACCGACAGCTCGGGGAAGAGCACCTTGAGTGCCACCGGGCGGTCGAGGAGGGTGTCCTGCGCCAGGTAGACCTGGGCCATGCCGCCCCGGGCGATGTGGCGGACGAGCTGGTAGCGGTCACCGAACAAGGTGACCTCGGCAGGGGCGTCGCTCACCATGTCGCTCTTCCCGGCCGGTCCACAAAAGCCGCGGACGCAATCGTAGCTGCCCCTGTCGAGCGGGAGGTCGTGGTCGATGGTGGGGTGGTCGTCGTCGAGGGCCTGCCGGGCGCGGTGGTCGTGGAAGTCGATGTCGTGGAAGTCGACGTCGTGGTGGTGCTCGACGCGCTCGTCGTGGTCGAGCGTGGGGTGGTCGTGGTCGTGGTCGTCGCCGCGGGTCTGCCGGGCGCGGTGGTGGTCGTGGAAGTCGAAGTCGTGGTGGTGCTCGACGCCCTCGCCGAGTCGCTGTTGCCGGCCCCGCTGGAGCCGGAGGTGACCGTTCCGGTGTTGGCGTGAACTGCGGTGCCGGCGCCCTTCACCGGGTGCTCGCCCAGCCACGTCTCGATGATCGACTTGGCGATCGGGGCCGCGAGGGTCCCGCCCTGGTTCTGGACCCCGACAGCCTGCCCGGGGAGGACGACGGCGACGGCGACGGTC
>JAJZWW010000067.1 GCA_021846485.1 Actinomycetes bacterium | reverse complement strand
CCACCCCCCGACGCCCCTGCCGACCCCGAGGCGGTGGCTGCGATCCGGGAGGCCGACCAGGTGGTGCTCGGACCGGGATCGCTCTACACCAGCGTCCTGGCCGCCTGCGTGGTGCGCGAGCTGAGCGAGGCCCTCGCGGGGAGGGCGGGGGGGACGGTGCTCGTGTGCAACCTCCGCCCCCAGGAGCCCGAGACCGCCGGGATGGACGCCGCCGACCTCCTGCGAGCGGTCCTCGACCACGGGGTGAGGGTGCACGCCGCGCTGGTCGACGCCGCCGCGCCGGACGGGGAGCGGCGCGCCGTCGAAGCGCTCGCCGCCACGGCTGGCGTCGAGCTGGCGGTGGCCCCCGTCGGCCTGGAGGACCGGGCGGCCCACGACCCGGTCGCCCTGGGCGAGGCGCTGCACGCGCTGGCACCGGCCCGGCCCGGCCCGTAGGCTCGAGCTTGGATCCCCGCGGCCCCCGCGGCGGGGGACCGGGGGCCGCAGCGACGGCTGGACGCAGGTATCGACCGACACGGGAGGCGCTCGAATGGCTGTGCGAGTGGGGATCAACGGCTTCGGCCGCATCGGCCGCAACTTCTTGCGGGCCGCGCTCGACCGTGACGACCTGGAGGTGGTCGCGGCCAACGACATCATGCCGACCGCGACCGCGGCCCACCTCCTGCAGTACGACTCGACCCACGGGACCCTGGGCCGGCGGGTGACCGTCACCGAGGGCTCGATCCGGGTGGGGGAGCGGGAGATCCGCATTTTCACCGGCCAGAGCCCCGAGGAGCTGCCCTGGAAGGACCTCGGCGTCGACGTGGTCGTCGAGTCGACCGGCCGCTACACCGACGGGAGGAAGGCGAGCGCGCACCTCGACTCGGGCGCCTCCTACGTGGTCATCTCCGCGCCCGCCACCAACGTCGACGCCACCTTCGTGGTCGGCGTCAACGACGCCACCTTCGATCCTGCAGCCCACCGGGTGGTGTCCAACGCCTCCTGCACCACCAACTGCTTCGTGCCGATGGTGAAGGTCCTCGACGACGCGTTCGGGGTGGACAAGGGGTTGATGACCACGGTGCACGCCTTCACCAACGACCAGAACCTGCTCGACCTGGCCCACAAGGACCTCCGCCGCGCCCGGGGGGCGGCGGTCAACATCGTGCCGTCCTCGACAGGGGCCGCCCGGGCCACCGGGCTGGTCCTCTCGGCGCTGCAGGGCAAGCTGGACGGCTCCGCCCTGCGGGTCCCGGTCGCGGACGGGTCGATCACCGACTTCACCGGCATCGTCTCCCGCGAGGTCTCCGTCGAGGAGGTCAACGCGGCGTTCGCCGCGGCCGCCTCGGCGGGCCCGCTCGCCGCCGTGCTCACCTACACCGACGAGCCGATCGTGTCCTCCGACATCGTCGGCTCGCCCGCGTCGTGCACCTTCGACAGCCTGCTCACCATGACCATGGGCTCGCTGGTCAAGGTCTTCGGCTGGTACGACAACGAATGGGGCTACTCCAACCGGACCGTCGACCTGGTCGCGCTGGTCGGCCGGGCGGCCCGCTGACCGTGGAGCTACCCCAGCTCGAGGACCTGCCCGACCCCGACGGCCGGCGGGTCCTGGTGCGGGTCGACTACAACGTCCCCCTGGCCGGCGGCCGGATCTCCGACGACCTGCGCATCCGGGCGACGCTGCCGACCCTCGAGTGGCTCCTCGAGCGGGGCGCCGCCCGGGTGAGCGTCGTGACCCACCTGGGCCGCCCGAAGGGCAGGGTCGACCCCCGCTACGACCTGGCCCCGGTGCGCGCCCGGCTCACCGAGCTGCTCGACGCCGCGGGGGCCGACTCCTCCCGGGTGGTCCTTGCCGACAACCTCCGCTTCGACCCGGGCGAGGAGTCGGGCTCGCCCGCCTTCATCGAGCGCCTGGTCGACGGCCAGGACCTCTACGTCAACGACGCCTTCGGCGCCGCCCACCGGGCCCACGCGTCGATCGTCGGGCCCCCCGAGCACCTCCCGTCTGCAGCCGGGAGGGTCCTCGCCCGCGAGGTCGAGGTGCTCTCGTCGCTGCTCGAGGCTCCGGCCCGCCCCTTCGTCGCGGTCCTCGGCGGCTCCAAGGTGAGCGACAAGCTCGGGTTGCTCGAGTCGCTGTCGGAGCGGGTCGACACCCTGGTCGTGGGCGGGGGCATGTGCTTCACCTTCCTCGCCGCCAAAGGCCACCGCACCGGGGCGTCGCTGCTGGAGCCCGACCAGGTCGGCGCCTGCCGGCGCCTGCTCGAATCCGGCAAGCCAGTGCGCCTCCCGGGGGACTTGAGCGTGCTCAGCCCCGACGGGGAGCTCGGGCCGGGCCGGGAGCGGACCGGGGAGGTCCGCCAGGTCGGCCGAGACGTCCCCGACGGCTGGAGGGGGCTCGACATCGGGCCCGGGACGGCGGCCGACTTCGCCGACGTCGTCGAGCAGGCGGCCACCGTCTTTTGGAACGGGCCGATGGGGGTCTTCGAGGACCCCCGCTTCGCGGCCGGCACCCGGGCGGTGGCCGAGGCGGTCGCCTCGGCGCCGGGGTTCACCGTCGTCGGCGGGGGCGACAGCGCGAGCGCCCTGGCGGCCTTCGGGCTCGCCGACCGGGTCGACCACCTCTCCACCGGGGGCGGGGCGTCGCTCGAGCTGCTCGAGCACGGCGACCTCCCCGGGCTCGTCGCCCTCCGCCGTGCCGCGAGCCGCCGGGCGGCGCCGGGGGGTCCGCGGTGAGCCCCCGCCGCCCTCTGGTGTCGGGCAACTGGAAGATGCACCTCACCCACCTGGAGGCGATCCAGGTGGTGCAGAAGCTCTCCTACGCCTTGGAGCGCGGTCCGCAGGGGGCCGTCGAGGTGAGCGTGCACCCGGCGTTCACCGCCCTGCGCTCGGTGCAGACGGTCCTCGACGCCGACGAGATCTCCGTCGCCCTCGGGGCTCAGGACGTCCACTGGGAGGACTCCGGCCCCTGGACCGGCGAGGTCAGCCCGGTCATGCTCGCCAAGCTCGGTGTCCGCTACGTGATCGTCGGGCACTCGGAGCGCCGCCAGCACCTGGGCGAGACCGACGGGTGGGTCAACCGCAAGCTGCGGGCGACTCTGCGGGCCGGCATGACGCCGATCTGCTGCGTCGGCGAGACCGCCGAGCAGCGGGACGCCGGCCGGACGGAGGAGGTCGTCGTCGGCCAGCTCCACGCAGCGCTCGCCGGCGTCGAGCCGGCGGAGGCCGCGCGCCTCGTCGTCGCCTACGAGCCGATCTGGGCGATCGGCACCGGCCGCACCGCCACCCCGGCGGACGCCCAGGCGGTCGCCGCGGCGCTGCGGGTGGCGGTCGGGGAGCGCTGGGGCCCCGACGCGGCCGGCGGGGTGCGGATCCAGTACGGGGGGTCGGTCAACGAGCGCAACGCCGCCGATCTCGTCGGCCAGCCCGACGTCGACGGGGCGCTGGTCGGCGGAGCGAGCCTCGACCCGGTGGCCTTCGCCGCGGTCGTGGCGGCCGCCCGGCCCCGCTGAACCCACCTCTGACCCCAGCCCCCCGGCCGACCCGGCCGGTGGGCTGGGTGAACAGCCTGTTACGGATGTTCCAAAGGTGGCCCGAAGGCAAACCACCCGTCTCGTAAGTCGAGACGGGTGCTGCTAACCTGAACCTCGATGTCCACAGAGGCGGCCGCTGAGTCGAGGCCGGGAGGTCACGTCATATGCTGACGGCGGTGATCATAGCAATCCAGGTCATCGTGTCAGGGGCGCTGATCTTCCTGGTCCTGCTCCACAGCGGCAAGGGGGGTGGCCTCTCCGAGATGTTCGGAGGCTCGCTCGGCTCGGCTGCGGCCGGCTCGACGGTCGCCGAGCGCAATCTCGACCGGGCGACCGTGGCCTGCGCCGTGGTCTTCGCCTTCACCACGACGATCCTCGCGATCCGACTGCAATAGGCGAGCGACGGTGAGGGGGGAAGCTCCCGGGGGTCCGGGGTGACCGGGTCGCCGGATCGGATGTCGAAGAGCCAGGTAGGTCAACCGCGCCGCCGGCCGGTTGGGAGACAAGGAGGGTCTCGACTCGTGGATAGCATCACCGGGCACCCAGTGCCTGAAAGCAGGGGAGCACCAAGAAGGATCCGACGGCGGTCCCGGTGGCTGACCGCCGGCGCGACGCTCGGCGCTCTCGCCCTGGCGCTGAGCGCCTGCGGCTCGAGCGCCAGCACCCACCCCAGCTCGAGCAAGGCCAGCACCACCACCACCCCGAGCTCCAGCTCGGTCAAGCCCAGCTCGGCCTCGGTGGCCGGCCTGTACGGGTCCCTGCCTCCCACCGGCACCCCCAAGAGCGGCGGCACGATCACCATCGGCACCCTGAAGGGCTCGACGCCCAACTACGCGATGCCGATCGTCCCCGCGGCCGACGCCAGCGTGTACACGGCCTACGACTTCATCGACCTGATGAACCAGCCGCTGTACTGGTCGCCGACCGGCGCCAAGGTGGCCATCGACCAGCCACTGAGCCTGGCCGACCTGCCCACCTACAGCAACGGCGGCAAGACCGTCACCGTCCAGATCAAGCCCTGGAAGTGGTCCAACGGCCAGACCGTCACCGCCAACGACGTCGTCGAGTTCATCGACATCCTGAAGGCCGCGGTGAAGGAGAGCGCGGCCAACTTCGGCAACTACACCCCCGGGTTCTTCCCCGACAACGTGGCCAGCGCCACCGCGAAGGGCCAGACCCTCACCCTGCAGCTGACCAAGAAGTACAACCCGGCCTACTTCACCGAGGACCAGCTCGGCTTGGCCTACGCCTTCCCGCCGCAGTGGGCGATCACCAAGACCGGCGGCAAGCCGGTGAACTTCGCCAACCCGGCCAATGCCAAGGCGATCTACAACTACCTCAACAAGCAGGCGTCGGACCTGGCGACCTTCGGCACCAACCCGCTGTGGAAGATCGCCGACGGGCCGATGGAGCCCTCGGCGTTCAACCCCACCACCGGTGCCTACACGATGGTGCCCAACCCGGACTACTCCGGCCCGCAGAAGGCCCGGATCACCCTGAAGGCGCTCGTCTACACCTCCACCCAGGCCGAGTTCAACAACTTGGAGTCCGGCGCGCTCGACATCGGCGGCGTCGACTACTCCGACCTGCCGAGCGTCGGGCGGATCAAGAGCAGCTACAACGTCTTCGGCTACCCCGACTACGGGTGGCAGGGCGCGATGTTCAACTTCGCCGACAAGACCGGTGACTTCAACAACATCATCGGTCAGCTCTACATCCGCCAGGCGCTGGCCCACCTGGTCGACCAGAAGGGGATCATCACCGGGCTGCTGCACGGGGCCGGTGACCCCTCCTACGGGCCGGTGCCGGCGATCCCGAAGAACCCCTACGCGCCGGGCAACGCGACCAGCGCCCCGTACCCCTACAGCCTGTCGGCGGCCAAGGCGCTGCTCACCTCCCACGGCTGGAAGGTGGTGCCGGGTGGCCAGACCGTCTGCGCCAACGCGAGCAAGTGCGCCCCCAACGGGTCGATCCCGGCGGGGACCAAGCTGGCGTTCAACTGGCAGTACGGCAACAGCCCGCCACTGCTCGGCCAGATGTCCACCGCGTTCGCGTCGGCCGCCAAGCAGCTCGGGATCGAGGTGACGCTCCAGCAGCACACCTTCAACTACCTGATCGGCAAGGACTCCGACCCGAGCTCGCCGTCGACGAAGAACACCTGGGCGGTGGTCGACTTCGGTGGCTTCACCAACAGCCTGTACCCGACGACGGAATCGTTGTTCAACACCGGGGGGAGCTTCAACGAGGGCGGCTACAACAGCTCCAAGGCCGACACCCTGATCCACAACTCGGTGTACGGCTCCAGCGCCTCCGCGGTGACCAAGGAGGCCTCCTTCCTGACCGGGAACGTCCCCGTGCTGTTCCAGCCCAACCCCGACCTGATCATCGCGGTCAAGAAGGGCGTGAGCGGCACGGCCAACTCGATGCTGGCCCAGACCCAGTACACCTGGGAGCCCCAGTTCTGGTACCTGACCAAGTAGGCGGATAGGCGGCGGGTGCCCGGGCACCCGCCGGGCCCCGGCCGGCCCAGGTGGCCGGCCGGGGCCACCCGCCCGAGGAGGAGGGGTCGGACGTGACCGCCTACATACTCAAGCGCATCGTCAGCGCCATCCTGGTCACCATCGGCGTCACGATCGTGACCTACCTGTTGTTGCACATCATCTCGCCGTCCCCCGGGCGGGCGGTGCTCGGCCTGCACGCGTCGCAGAAGGCGGTGAGGTCGTGGAACAAGACCCACGGCTACGACCGGCCCATCGTCGTGCAGTTCGCCGCCTACTTCTGGAAGCTGCTGCACGGCAACTTCGGTTACTCCTACAAGGAGGACCAGACTGTCGCCGCGCTGCTCGCCGAGAACGTCGGGCGCAGCGCGTACCTGTCGGGGGCCAGCCTCACCCTCGCCATCGTCGTGGCGATGCCGGTGGGCATCTGGCAGGCGATCCGGCGCAACAAGCCGTCGGACTACGTGCTGACCGGCGCGGCGTTCACCTTGTACTCGATGCCGTCGTTCTTCCTCGGCCTGCTGCTCATCCAGGCGTTCGCCCTGAGCCTCCACTGGTTCCCGGTCGAGGCGGCCCAGCAGACCGGCATCCTGCAGGTGATCGGCAACATCCGCGCCATGGCGCTGCCGATCATCACCCTGGCGGCGGTGAGCATGGCAGCCTACTCCCGCTACATGCGCTCCGCGGCGCTCGACAACCTGGCCCAGGACTACATCCGCCTGGCCCGGGCCAAGGGCCTCCCGGAGCGCACCGTCTACCTCCGGCACCTGCTGCGCAACTCGATCCTGCCGATGGTGACGCTCATCGGCCTGTCGATCCCCGCGCTGCTCGCCGGCAACATCATCGTCGAGACCCTGTTCAACTATCCCGGCCTCGGCCTGCTGTTCATCACCGCCCTGCAGAACTACGACTACCCGGTGCTGCTCGCCCTGACCCTCATCGGGGCGATGGCGACCGTCGTCGGGAACCTCCTAGCGGACGTCGCGCTCACCGTCGCCGACCCGAGGATCCGACTGTGACCATTCCCGAGCACCAGGTTCGACCCGACGTCGAGGATCGTCCCGAGGGCGACTTCGCCCTGGTGCAGACCGCCCTCGCCCCCAACGGCGGCGCGGCCAGCGGGGCGGGGGCCGTGGCCGAGGGCGGCGAGGTCCAGGTCCTCGCGAGCGGCTGGAGGCTCGCCCTCCGGTCGTTCTTGGAAAACCGCCTGGCCGTCGTCGGCGTGGTGGTCGTGGTCCTCATGGTCTTGTTCTGCTTCGTCGGCCCCCTCTTCTACCACGGCAACTACCTGGTCGCGAACCCGATCTTCGCCAACCAGGCGCCGGGTGCGGGCCACCCGCTCGGCACCGACCCCAACGGCTTCGACGTGCTCGCCCAGATCATGCACGGGGGGCAGGCGTCGCTCGAGGTGGGCTTCTTCGCCGCGGTGATCGCCACGGTGATCGGCACCATCTGGGGCGCCATGGCCGGCCTCGCCGGGGGGATCGTCGACGGGATCATGATGCGCTTCGTCGACGTGCTGCTGTCGATCCCGTTCCTGTTCGTCGTGCTCATCCTCGCGCAGAAGTACGGGGCGTCGATCGTCGACATGTCGATCGTGCTCGGCGTGTTCTCCTGGCTGGTCCCCTCCAGGCTGGTGCGTGGGGAGGTGCTCACCCTGCGGGTGCGCGACTTCGTGTCCGCGGCCAACGTGATGGGCGCCAGCCGGGCGAGGGTGGCCTTCCGGCACCTGATCCCCAACGCCCTCTCGGTGGTCATCGTCAACGTCACCTTCCAGGTCGCCGACGCGATCCTCGCCCTGGCCTTCCTCGGCTTCCTCGGCTTCGGGCTCCAGTACCCCCACATCGACTGGGGAGACATGCTCTCGGGTGCCGAGACCGCCCTGCAAAACGGCTACTGGTGGCAGGTCTACCCGGTCGGCGCGGCGCTGGTCATCGTGGTCATGGCGATCAACTTCATCGGCGACGCGCTCCGGGACGCGATGGACGTGCGTCTCCGGCGGCGCTGAGCCCCCCAACCCCCGGAGGTCCCGTGCCCCCCGTGCTCGAGGTCTCGCACCTCTCCACCCACATCCAGCTCACCAAGACCGTGGTCCAGGCGGTCGGCGACGTCAGCTTCCACCTGGACGCGGGCGAGACCCTCGGGCTGGTCGGCGAGTCCGGCTGCGGAAAGTCGATGACCGGGCTGTCGATCATGGGGCTGCTCCCCAACGGCGGCCACGTGGTCGGCGGGTCGATCAAGTTGGAGGGCCGGGAGCTGGTCGGCATGCCCGGCGCGGAGCTGCGCTCCATCCGGGGCAACGACGTCGCGATGATCTTCCAGGACTCGGCCAGCTCGCTCAACCCGACCAAGACGGTCGGTGACCAGGTGGCCGAGCCGGTCATGCTCCACCGCGGGGCGGGCAGGAAGGAGGCCCACGACCGAGCCGTCGAGGTGCTCACCCTGGTCGGGATCCCCCGACCGAAGGAGCGCCTGGGGGACTACCCCCACCAGCTGTCAGGGGGCCTGCGCCAGCGGGTGATGATCGCCATCGCCTTGTCGTGCGACCCGAAGGTGCTCATCGCCGACGAGCCGACCACCGCCCTCGACGTCACCATCCAGGCCCAGATCCTCGCCCTGCTCGACGACCTGAAGACCCAGCTCGGCATGTCGGTCCTGCTCGTCACCCACGACATGGGGGTCGTCGCCGGGCGGGCCGACCGGGTCAACGTCATGTACGCCGGGCGGGTAGTCGAGACCGCGGCCACCGACGAGCTGTTCCACTCGATGCACCACCCCTACACCCAGGGGCTCCTCGCGTCGATCCCCCGGCTGGACCAGGACAACCGTCGCCGGCTCTACAGCATCCCCGGGGCCCCGCCCGACCTGACCAGCCCTCCCCCGGGCTGCCGGTACGCCCCCCGTTGCCCCTACGCCGACGAGAAGTGCCAGGCCGAGGAGCCGACCCTGGTGGAGGGTGGGCCGGACTTCACCCGCAACGGCGCCGGCGGGTCGGCCCCGGGCCACGCCTTCGCGTGCTGGCACCCGGTCGCCGGGCCGGTGGTGCTCGAGGCCGGCGAGGACCAGGGCGGGTCGGAGGGCCCCGGGCAGGGCGACGCGCTCCTCGAGGTCGACCACGTGGTCAAGGAGTTCCCGGTCACCGCCGGCGCGATCCTCCAGCGCAAGGTCGGCGCGGTGAAGGCGGTCTCGGGCGTGTCGGTGCGGGTCGGCCGGGGAGAGATCTACGGGCTGGTGGGCGAGTCGGGCTGCGGCAAGACCACCCTCGGCAAGGTGATCGTCGGCTTGGAGACGCCCAGCGCCGGCAAGGTCCGCCTCCTCGGTCGGGACGTCTTCGCCGCCCGGGGCCGGGAGCTGCGCAAGGCGCGCCGCGACCTGCAGATGATGTTCCAGGACCCCTACTCCTCCCTCGACCCCCGCATGAGGGTCGGGTCCATCCTGCGCGAGCCGCTGGCCATCCAGGGGGTCGGCACCCGCCAGGAGCAGGACCGGATCATCGCCGACATGCTCCGGGAGGTGGGCCTGCCGGCCAACGCGACCGAGCGCTACCCCCACGAGTTCTCCGGCGGCCAGCGCCAGCGGATCGGCCTCGCCCGGGCCCTCACCCTCGAGCCGAAGGTAGTGGTCGCCGACGAGCCGGTGAGCGCCCTCGACGTGTCGATCCGCTCCCAGGTGCTCAACTTGATGCGCCGGCTGCAGCGTGCGCACGGCCAGAGCTACGTGGTCATCTCGCACGACCTCGCGGTCGTCAAGTACCTCTCGGACCGCATCGGGGTCATGTACCTCGGCAAGCTCGTCGAGGAGGGCAGCGGGGACGACATCTACCACCGCGCCGCCCACCCCTACACCGCCGCGCTGATCGACACGATCCCGCTGCCCGACCCGGGCAAGGAGCGGGCCAAGACCGAGGTCGGCATCCGGGGGGAGCTGCCGAGCCCGATCAACCCCCCCTCGGGGTGCCGGTTCCGCACCCGCTGCCCCCGGGCGGAGCAGCGCTGCGCCGACGAGGAGCCGCAGCTCGCCGCCTTCGGTGCCGGCCACGTCGCCGCCTGCCACTTCCCGCTGCAGGAGCCGCTCGAGGTGGCCTCCGCCGGCCGGGGCGCCTCGGGGCACGCCGGCAGCAGCTGACACCCGACGTGGGCGCCCGGCGGGCGCCCGGCCGGCCGGGCGGCGGTGTGGTAGCAAACGGGTGGATGCCGGTCTCACGACAGCTCCTCGGGCGCCGGCTGGTCAGGGTGGTCGCCGCCGGGACCGCGGCCGCGGTCGTCGCCCTGGGGCTCGCGGGGTGCGGGGCGGGGAGACGCCGGCAGGGCTCACCGGCGCCGGGCACGGCCGCCACCACCGCTCCCGCCGCCTCGTCCGGCCCGCCGGTGACCGGGGCGACGCTCACCCTGGGACTGGCCGGCAACCCGCGCAACTGGAACCCCCTCGCCGCGGGTGGGGCCGGGAACCCGGTGACCGAGACCGTGGCCTCCGCCGTCCTGCCCTCGGCGTTCGTGGTCGGCCCCGACCTGCGCCCGGTGCGCAACCGCGCCCTGCTCGTCTCCGCCACCGAGGTCTCCACCGACCCGCAGGTCGTCGACTACACGATCGACCCCGAGGCCACCTGGTCCGACGGCACCCCGGTGACCGCCGCCGACTTCGCCTACACCTGGCAGGCCGAGTCCGGCCAGCAACGCTTCCGGGAAGCCGGCGGCCGGGCCTACACCCCGGCGTCGACCGCCGGCTACGACCGGATCGCCTCGGTGGCCGGGGGCGCCAGCGGGCCTCGCAGCGTGGTGGTCCGCTTCGCCAGGCCCTACCCGGACTGGCGGGCGCTGTTCTCCCCGCTGCTGCCCGCCCAGGTCGGCCGGAAGGTCGGTTTCGACCGGGGTTTCACCAACCCGGTCTCCGACCTGGTGTCGGCCGGGCCGTTCGTCGTGGCCTCCTGGACCCCCGGGGTGGACGTCGTCCTGGCCCGCAACCCGGCTTGGTGGGGCCGGGGAGCGGAGCTGTCGACGGTCACCGTGGAGGAGGTGCCGGACCCTGCAACGGGAGGCGTCAGCCTCCAGCAGGGACAGCTCGACGCCGCCCGCCTGGCGTTCACCCCTGGGGCGGCGAAGGCGCTGAGGGCGACACCCGGGCTCAGCGTCTCGACCGGCGGGACCGCGGTCTACGACGACCTGGTGCCCAACGAGCGCTCCGGGCCGTTCGCCTCCCTCGCGCTGCGCCGGGCCCTGATGCTCGCCGTCGACCGCTCCGCCCTCGCCCAGCTCGCCGGCACCGAGGGCGACGTGGGCGCCGCCCCGGTCACCAACCGCGCCTACCTGCCGGGTGAGGCCGGCTACCGCAACGACACCTCCGAGCTCGGCCACGGGGGCCTCGTGGCGGCCGAGGCCCTGTTGGCGGCCAACGGCTACCGGCGGGTCGGGACCACCCTCCTGGCCCCGGACGGCAGGCCGGTAACCGCCAGGCTGGTCGTCGACACCCACTCCGCGCTCACCGGCCTCGAGGTGACCGCGATCACCTCCGCGTGCCGCGCCCTCGGCGTGGCCGTGTCGAGCACGCACGCCGCGGCCGGGTCGGCCGGGCCGGCGCGGCGCTCGGGCGGCTGGGACCTGGCGCTCGTCGCGCGCACGGTCAGCGCTTTCCCCTCCTCCCTGGCGGCGCGCTACGCGGGCGGGAGCGCAGACCTCTCGGGTTACACGAGCGCCGCCATGGACGCCCTCGTCGCCCGGGTCGACCACCTCCCCGACGGGACGGCCCGCACCGCGGCGGTGAACCGCATGGACGCCCTGGCCTGGCGCGACGCCGTCGACCTCCCGCTGCTGTTCCAGCC
>JAJZWW010000066.1 GCA_021846485.1 Actinomycetes bacterium | reverse complement strand
GGTGTGGCGGGAGCACGACCTGCGGCCGACCTACGACGTGGTGATCGTGGGGGCGGGGATCCACGGGTTGGCGACCGCTTACTACCTGGCGCGCGACCATCGGGTGGGGCGGGTGGCGGTGCTCGACCGGGGCTATGTCGGGGGGGGCAACTCGGGTCGCAACACGGCGATCGTGCGCTCCAACTACCTGACGCCCGAGGGGGTCCGCTTCTACGACCGTTCGGTCGAGCTCTACGAGCACCTGTCGGCGGACCTCAACTTCAACGTGATGTTCTCGCAGCGGGGCCATCTGACCCTGGCGCACTCGGACGCGTCGTTGCGGACGATGGCGTGGCGCGCCGAGGTGAACAAGCTCGAGGGGATCGACTCCTCGGTGATCGGGCCGGAGGAGATCAAGCGCCTCGTCCCGTTCCTCGACACCTCGGCCGACACCCGCTACCCGGTGCTCGGGGCGCTGTACCACCCGCCGGGCGGCACGATCCGCCACGACGCGGTGAACTGGGGTTACGCTCGGGGGGCCGACGCGCGGGGGGTGGAGATCCACCAGCGCACCGAGGTGCTCGGCGTCGAGACGTCGGGGGGGAGGGTGACAGGGGTGGTGACCGACCGGGGGAAGATCTCGACCCCGGTGGTGGTCAACTGCACCGCGGGGCACGCGACGCTGCTGTCGGACATGGTGGGGGTGTCCATGCCGGTGATCACCCACCCGCTGCAAGCGGCGGTGACCGAGCCGGTGAAGGTGTTCCTGGACGCGGTGGTGGTGTCGGGGACCTTGCACGTGTACGTGAGCCAGACCGATCGCGGTGAGCTGGTGTTCGGAGCGAGCACCGACCCGTACGCGTCGTACTCGATGCGCGGGTCCCTCGAGTTCACCGAGGAGCTCGCCGGCCACGTGCTCGAGTTGATGCCGGCGATCTCCAAGATGCGCTTGTTGCGCCAGTGGGCGGGGTTGTGCGACATGACCCCGGACTTCTCGCCGATCATGGGGACCACCCCGGTGGAGGGTTTCTTGGTGGACGTCGGGTGGGGGACCTACGGGTTCAAGGCGGGCCCGGTGGCCGGCGAGACGATGGCGGAGCTGATCGCGACCGGTGAGACTCCGGAGCTGATCGCGCCGTTCGGTCTGGACCGTTTCGCCGAGGGCCGGCTGGTCGGGGAGAAGGGTGCGGCGTCGGTCGGTCACTGAGCCGCCAGCCCGCCGAGCGAGGAGCCACGAGGAGCCAGGAGATGATGCGCATACCCTGCCCGTACTGCGGGCCGAGGAACTCGAGCGAGTTCGCCTACAAAGGTGAGTCGCGGCCGCGTCCGGAGGTGGGCTCGGTGACCCCGGCGCAGTGGCGGGCGTACCTGTACGATCACGCCAACCCGGAGGGCTGGGTGGCTGAGGGCTGGTACCACCGGGCGGGGTGCCGGCGTTATCTGAAGGTGGAGCGGCACACCTTGACCAACGAGGTCCGCAGCGTCACCCCGGCGGCCCGGCCTTGAGCGCGCCGAGCGCGCCGGCCGCCGGGGTGGCGGTGTCGGGGGGGCGGCGCCTGGCGCCCCGGGAAGGGGAGGTGATCGACCGGGGGGCCCCGTTGCGGTTCCGCTGGGACGGTCGGGAGCACTCCGGCTACCGGGGGGACACGATCGTCTCGGCGCTGTTGGCCGGGGGGGTGACGGTCTTCTCCCGCAGCTTCAAGTACCACCGGCCGCGGGGGGTGCTCTCGGCGAGCTTCGTCGACCCGGGATGCACCCTTCAGGTCGGCGACGAGCCGAACGTGCGCGGCGGCCACCGCCGGGTCGAGCCGGGCATGAACGTGCGCCCCCAGAACGTCTGGCCGTCGTTGCGCTTCGACGCGAAGTCGGCCAACCAGCTTGTCGGCAGGTTCCTGGGCGCCGGGTTCTACTACAAGACCTTCATCAAGCCCGAGCGGCTCTGGCCGGCCTACGAGCAGGTCCTGAAGCGCTTCGCGACCGGGGGCAAGGTGAGCCCGCAGACCCCTCACGGGGTCTACGACAAGCGCTACGCGCATCCCGACGTGCTGGTCGCCGGTGGCGGCCCGGCGGGGATGGCCGCGGCTCTTGGCGCGGCGGAGGCGGGCGCGGCGGTGATGCTGGTCGAGGAGGACTACGACTTGGGCGGGCACCTGCGCTGGGGTGACGCTTCGCAGCGGGCGCTGGCCGCGGAGCTGGTCGCCGCGGTCAACGCCGAGGCGGGCATCGAGGTGCTGACCAACTCGGTGGTCACCGGCCGCTACGACGACAACTGGGTGGCGGTGTGCCAGCGCCGCCACCCCGACCGGGTGGGGGGTGGTTTCGGTCCGGCCGGCTCGCCGGTGATCGAGCGCCTGGTGAAGGCCCGGGCGGGTGGCCTGGTCGTCGCCGCGGGCCTGATCGAGCGGCCGTATGTCTTCGAGGGCAACGACCGGCCGGGGGTGATGCTCTCGAGCGCGGCCCGCCGGCTGGTCAAGTTGTGGGCGGTGCGCCCGGGGAGCCGGGCGGTGGTGCTCACCGCGAACCCCGAGGGGGACGCGGCGGCCGAGGACCTCGCCTCTGCGGGCGTCGAGGTGGCCCGGGTGCTCGACGCCCGCAGTGGCGGCGACGTGGTCCGGGCGCTCGGGGCCCGCGATGGCTCGCTCGCCGCGGTGGAGCTCGGGGACGGCACCAGGGTCGCCTGCGACCTGCTCGTGACCGCGGTCGGCTGGAGCGCTCCGACGTCGCTGCTCAACATGTCCGGTGACAGGCCGGTCTACGAGCCGCGCGCCGCGCGCTTCTTGCCCGGCGGGCGGCTGCCGGCGGGGGTGTATGTCACCGGGGGGCTCGCCGGTGACGCCAGCGCCGAGCGCCTCGTCGAGCACGGCCGGGCGGTCGGTGCCGCGGCCGCCCGGGGCGAGGACCCGGCGGGGGTGGAGGCCCTGGGCGTCGACGAGCACCCGGAGATCTTCCGGGGGCGCACCCACGGCATGGTCGACTTCTCCGAGGACGTGTCGTCCAAGGACCTGGTCGCCGCGGCCGGCGAGGGTTACGACTCGATCGAGCTGATGAAGCGTTACACCACGGTGACCATGGGCCCCTCGCAGGGCAAGCTGGAGACGGTCAACGCAGTGGCGGTCCTCTCCGAGGCGACGGGGCGCAGCATCGCGGAGACCGGGACCACGGTGTGGCGCCCGCCGTACGCGCCGATCAGCCTCGGGGCGCTCGCCGGGCGGATCCACGAACCGGTCCGCTACTCGCCGATGCAGCCCTGGCACGAGGCGCACGGCGCGCGGCCGCTGGTCGCCGGCCAGTGGATCCGTCCCGAGCACTACGGCGACCCCGAGGCCGAGGTCGCCTCGGTGCGCTCGGGTGTCGGGATCATCGACGTGACCCCGCTCGGCAAGCTGGACCTGCGCGGCCCCGACGTGCCGGAGCTGCTGAACCTGTTGTATGTCAACAAGTGGTCGAAGCTGGCGGTCGGGTCGGTGCGCTACGGGGTGATGTGCGCGGACGACGGCGTGGTGCTCGACGACGGGGTCACCGGGCGGCTCTGCGAGGACCAGTGGCTCATGTCGACGACGTCGTCGGGCGCGGCGACGGTCTGGGAGTGGGCGGAGGCCTGGCTGCAGACCGAGCATCCCGGCTGGCGGGTGCAGGTGACCCCGGTGACCACCGCTTACGCCTCGATCAACATCGCCGGGCCGGCCAGCCGGGAGCTGCTCGGACGCCTCTGTACCGACGTGGAGCTCTCCGGCGAGGCCTTTCCCTATATGCATCTCCGAGCCGGGACCGTCGCCGGGGTGGAGGGGTGCTGGATGTGGCGGATCGGCTTCACCGGCGAGCTCAGCTACGAGCTCCACGTGCCTGCCGGCTACGGGCTGCACGTGTGGGAGTCGCTGCTCGCCGCCGGCGGGGACCTCGGCGTCGGTCCGTTCGGGATCGAGGCGCAGCGGATAATGCGCCTGGAGAAAGGGCATTTCATCGTCGGGCAGGACACAGACGGGCTGACCAAGGCGCTCGGCGCCGGCCTCGACTGGCTGGTGAAGGTCGACAAGGAGGATTTCGTCGGCAAGCCGGAGATCGCCTGGCAGGCCGGCGAGCGTTACCAGCGTCTCGTCGGCCTGCAACCCCTGGACGGTGACGTGGTACCCCCCGAGGCCAGCCAGATCGTCCAGGGGGAGCGGCGCATAGTCGGGCGGATCACCTCGTCGCGGCGCTCCCCGACCCTCGGGCGCAGCATCTGCCTCGGTTTCGTCGAACCCGAGCTCGCCGGGGCGGGCACGGTCGTCACCGTGTTGGCGCCCGACGGTCGGCGGGTGCCCGCCCGGGTGATGGAGCACCACGCCCACTACGACCCCGAGGGGGTGCGCCTCCGTGGCTGAGAGCAAGGCAGGCGTGGCCGGGCCGGTCGCCCGCAGCCCGATCCGCCCTTCGGGCGCGCCGGTGCTCGTCGACGGCTGGGAGCACGACATCACCCCGCCGGTGTGCGCCGGCCTGCGACTGTGCGACCTGTCGTGGTTGGCCAAGGTCTCCTTGCGGGCCTCGATGGACGGGGCGACCGCGGCCGGGCTCGCTGTCGGGCGCGGCCGGGCGGCACGCGACGCGGCCACCCGCCGCCTGGTGGTCGGCTCCGGCCCGGGGGAGTGGATGGTGATCGGGCCCCAGGGGCAGGGCCCGGCGATCGTCGCCGAGCTCGACGAGCGTTTCGGCTCCGCCGGTGAGCTGGTAAGCGTCGTGGACCTCACCCACGGCCGGGCGCTGGTGCGCCTGAGCGGCGCCGACGCGGTCGTCGGGGTGCTCTCCAAGCTGTGCGCGCTGGACTTCTCGGACCGGGCGGCGCCGGATGGGACCGCGCTGCGCAGCTCGGTCGCCTCGCTGGTCACCGACATCGTCCGCGACGACCTGCCCGCTACCCTGCCCACCACCGCCCCGGCCGCCGGCGGGGGGCCGGGAGCCGGCGGGCTTGCCGGGGAGCGCTCCTACCTGCTGCACTGTGAGAGGTCGTCGGGGCAGTACCTCTTCGACGCCCTGGCCGACGCAGGCCGTGACCACGCAATCGCGGTGTACGGCGCTACCGAGCGGGACTGGTGAGACAGCGACTGGTGAGACAAGGACTGGTGAGACACTGATGGCATTCCCCTCCGACTTGGAGATCGCCCGGACCGCCTCGTTGAAGCCCCTCTCGGAGGTGGCCGCCTCGATGGGCATCGGCGAGCACCTCTTGGAGCCCTACGGCGAGCAGGTTGCGAAGATCAAGCTGGAAGCGCTCGGCGAGCTCGCCGAGCGGCCCCGGGCGAAGTACGTGGTGGTCTCGGCGATCACCCCCACCCCGCTGGGGGAGGGGAAGACGACCACCACCGTCGGCTTGGGCCAGGCGATGCGCCACATCGGCAAGCGGGCGACCGTCGCGGTGCGCCAGGCGTCGATGGGCCCAACGTTCGGGATCAAAGGCGGGGCGGCCGGCGGCGGCTACAGCCAGGTCGTGCCGATGGAGCGGCTGAACCTGCACCTGACCGGGGACTTCCACGCGGTGACCGCGGCGCACAACATGCTGTCGGCGATCGTCGACAACCACCTCCACCAGGGCAACGCCCTCGGCTTGTCGCTCGACGACATCACCTGGCGGCGGGTGCTGGATGTCAACGACCGCGCGTTGCGCAACATCGTCGTCGGTCTAGGCGGCAAGGAGGACGGCGTCACCCGCCAGACCGGCTTCGACATCACCGCCGCCTCGGAGGTGATGGCGATCTTCGCCCTGGCCACCTCGCTCGCCGACCTGCGGGCCCGGCTCGGGCGGATCGTGGTCGGCTACACCTCGGCGGGGGCGCCGGTCACCGCCGAGGAGCTTCGCGGCGCGGGGGCGATGGCGGTGATCATGCGCGACGCGATGAAGCCCAACCTGCTGCAGACCTTGGAGAACACGCCGGTGCTGGTCCACGCCGGGCCGTTCGGCAACATCGCGCACGGCAACAGCTCGATAGTCGCCGACCTGATCGGCATCCACGGGGGCGACTACCTGGTCACCGAGTCCGGTTTCGGGGCGGACATGGGAGCCGAACGGTTCTTCAACATCAAGTGCCGGAGCTCCGGGCTCACCCCCGACGCGGCCGTGGTCGTCGCCACCGTGCGGGCGTTGAAGGCCCACTCGGGAAACCACCGTATCGTCGCCGGCAAGCCCCTCCCCGAGGCGCTCCTCGCGGAGAACCCCGACGAGGTCCGCGTCGGGGGGGCCAACCTGGCCAAGCAGATCGAGAACATCAAGCTGCATGGGGTCACCCCAGTCGTGGCGATCAACGCCTTCCCCACCGACCACCCCTCGGAGTGGGCGGCGATAGAGGAGATCGCCGCGTCGCTCGGGGCGCGGGCCGCGGTCTGCCAGCACTTCTCCGAGGGCGGCGCGGGCGCGACCGAGCTCGCCGAGGCGGTCGTCGAGGCAGCCGAGGAACCCTCGCAGTTCCAGATGCTCTACCCCGACGAGATGTCGCTGCGGGACAAGATCGCCACCGTAGCGACCAAGGTGTACGGCGCCGACGGGGTGTCGTACTCGCCTGTCGCGTCCCGCCAGCTCGACCGCTACGAGGCGGCCGGGTTCGGCAACCTGCCGGTGTGCATCGCCAAGACCCACCTGTCGATCTCCTCCGACGCGTCGCTCAAGGGGGCGCCGACCGGCTGGACCCTGCCGGTGCGCGAGGTGCGCGCCTCGGCGGGCGCGGGGTTCGTCTACCCGATCGCCGGGGACATGCGCACGATGCCCGGCCTCGGCTCCAATCCGGCGGCTTTCTCCATCGACCTCGACGCCGACGGCGGGATCGTCGGGCTCAACTGAGGCCGTGCCGGGCGCGATCGGGCGGTCCCCGATCGGGGGGGAGCGCGCCGGCCCGCCGGCCGGTACGGCGAGGGTGCTCGACGGCCGGGCCCGGCGTGACGAGATCCTCGACGGGTTGGCCGTCGAGATCGCTGCCGCCGGCGGCCCGCCGGTCACCTTCGCCACCGTGCTGGTCGGCGACGACGAGGCCAGCGTGCGCTACGTCGGGTTCAAGCACGCCGCGGCGGAGCGGATCGGCATGCGGGTGCGCGGGGTGCACCTGCCGGCGTCGGTCGGCCAGGCGTCGCTCGAGGCGGAGATCGCCGCGCTCGGAGCCGACCCCTCGGTCCACGGGGTACTGCTCCAGCTGCCGCTACCGGAGGGGGCCGGCTACGACGAGGTGGCCGCGGCAGGCCGAATTCCTGTGGAGAAAGACGTCGACGGGATGACTGCCGGCTCGCTCGGGCGGCTGGTGCTCGGCGCGCCGGGACATCGGCCTTGCACTGCGGCGGGAGTCGTCGAGCTGCTCACGGGGCATGGGGTGACGATCGAAGGCCGCAGGGCCGCGGTGGTCGGTACCGGCTCGATGGTCGCCCGCCCGCTGGCGTTGATGCTCGCCTCCGCGGGTGCCTCGGCGGTGAGCCTCGTCGACCCCGACGCCGCCGACGCCGCCGAGGTGTGCCGCGCCGCCGACGTGGTGGTCTCCGACTCCTCACGCCCATGCCTGGTCGGGCTGGTTTGGGTGAAGCCAGGCGCCGCGGTGGCCGACGTCGGGGTCTCGTGGGTCGGTGGGCGGCTCACCGGCGACGTCGACCCGGCGGTCGCCGGGGTGGCCGGGGCGTTGGTCCCCAACCCGGGCGGCGCCGGTCCGATGACCGTGGCCCTGCTGTTGCGCAACACCGTCGAGGCCGCCCGCGCGGCTGGGGCGCTCGGCGCCGGCGCTGGGTCCGGCCCGCACGTGGGAGGCTGAGAGAGATGGACGCGACGATCATCGACGGCTCGGCGGTCTCGACCCGGCTGCGCTCCCGCTTGGAGCGCGAGCTGGCCACCGTCCGGCGCTCCGGGGGCGCCCCGGGCCTCGCTAGCTTCGTGGTCGGCGACGACTACGCCGCCCACGCCTACGAACGGAGGCTGCGCAAGCTGGCTGACTCGGTGGGCTGCCGTTTCCAGGCCGAGCAGCTCCCGGCTGACATCGAGCCGGCCGACGCCCTCGCCACGATCGGCAAGCTCAACGCCGACCCGCGGGTCACCGGCATCCTCGTCCTCCGACCGCTGCCGCCCCAGCTGTCGGAGGTCCAGCTCTACGCCACCCTCGACCCGCTGAAAGACGTGGAGGCGGTCCACCCGGTCAACGCCGGGCTCCTCGCCCGCGGGACGCCCCGCTTCGTGCCGTCCACGCCGGCGAGCTGCTTCTGGCTGCTCGACGACTACTTCCGCCGCGTCGAGCGCGACCCGCTGACCGGGCTGCGGGGGGCGACGGTGGTCGTGGTCGGTCGCAGCCACAACGTCGGCCGGCCGGCGGTGTGGCTCGCCCTCGACCGGGGGGCGGTGGTGATCGACTGCGACGAGCACGCGTCGGCCGCCGGCCGCCTCGGTGAGTTCACCCGCCAGGCCGACGTGCTGATAGTCGCCGCCGGGGTCCCCGGCCTGGTCACCGGCGACATGGTCGGCGACGGGGTGATTGCCATCGACGTCGGCATCAACGCGGTTCCCGACCTGGCCACCGGCGGGGTGCGCCTCGTCGGCGACCTCGACTTCGACTCGGTCGCGACCCGGGCCGAGGCGCTCACCCCGGTCCCTGGCGGGGTCGGGCCGGTCACCGACGTCTGGCTGGTCCGCAACGCGGTGCTCGGGGCGGTGCTCCAGCAGACCGACCTGGCGATCGGACCGTGGCCGGGCCCTTGAGAGCCGGAGCGCCCAGTCCAGCGGCGGCGTCGGGTGCCTCGGGTGCGGAAGCGTGGCTCGAGGGCCTCTACGACGCCGAGCGCACCGGGCGGATGGGGCCGCCGACCCTGGAGCGCATCGCCGCGGTGGTCGACGCGCTCGGCCATCCCGAGTCGGCCTACCGGGTGATCCATGTCACCGGGACCAACGGCAAGGGGTCCACCGCGGCGATGGCCGCGGCCCTCCTCGACGCCGCCGGCCGGCGGTCCGGCGCGTACACCAGCCCCCACCTGGAGCACCCGGCCGAGCGGATCGCAGTAGGCGGCGCCCGGCTCGCTCCCGAGGAACTGTGGGTTGCCCTCGACGCGGTCGCCGGCGCGGCCGGGCGGGCCGGGGTGGCGCCCACGTGGTTCGAGGCGATGACCGCCGCGGGGCTCTGGTGGTTCGCGTCGGCGCAGGTCGACACGGCGGTGGTGGAGGTGGGGATGCTCGGCCGCTTCGACGCCACCAACGTGGTGCACGCCGACGTCGCGGTGGTGACCAACGTCGAGCTGGACCACACCGACGTCGCCGGTCCGACTCGGGCGCACGTCGCGTCGGAGAAGGCCGGGATCATCGAGGTCGGCCGGACCCTCGTCCTCGGCGAGACCGACCCAGGGCTGCGCCCGGTCTTCGAGGCCGAAGGACCCGAGCCGCTGCTGCTCCTTGGCCGGGACCTCGGCTGGTCCGCCCGCCGCTCGCTCGGCCTCGACGGCCAGGTGGTCGACCTGTTCACCCCCTGGGCGCAGCACCGCGGCGTGCGGGTCGGGTCGCTCGGCGCCCACCAGTGCGACAACGCGGCGCTCGCGGTGGCCGCCGTCGAGGCGCTCCTCGGCGCCCCGCTGCCCGCCGGGGCCCTCGCCCCCCTGGCCCGCCCGGCGGCTGCCGGGCGCCTGGAGCTGCTCGGGCGCGACCCGACGTTGCTCGTGGACGGAGCCCACAACCCTGCCGGGGCCGCCGTCTTGCGCCGAGCCCTCGCCGACCTGGACGCCGCCGGCGCCCTCGGGGCTCCCCGGGTGCTCTTGTTCGGGATGCTCGCCGGGCGCGACCCCGGGGAACTGCTCGGCGCCCTCGACCCCGGCTGGTTCGACGCGGTGGTCGTCACCGAGCCGCCATCGCCGAGGGCGGCGCCGGCCGGCGAGGTATGTGAGGCGGTGATCGCCGCCGGTGGGCGCGCGCCGGCGGTCGGCGCCGACCCGGCGTCGGCCCTCGCCCTGGCCCGGGAGGCTGCCGGCCCCCGCGGGGTGGTGGTCGGGACCGGCTCGCTCTACCTGGTCGGCGCCCTGCGCGGCGCGGCCCGCGATCTGGGAGGATCAGCTCCGTGACCACTGCGACCGCCACCTGGGAGGAGGTCGCCGCCCACCTGGCCCCCGCCCGGTGCTACTGGCTGTCGACCGTCGACGCGTCGGGCGCACCCCACGCCGTGCCGGTCTGGGGGGTGGTCGCCGCTGGCGCCGTGCACCTCTACACCAGCCGGGGCAGCGCCAAGGCCCGCCACGTCGCCGCCGACCCGCGGGTCGCGCTGCACCTGGAGAGCGCCGAGGACGTGGTGATCGTCGACGGCCGCCTCGAGGACCTCGGCCACCCCTCGGAGCATCCGGGGGTGCTGCGCGCCCTCGAGGAGAAGTACTCGCAGCCCGACGACGCGGCCTACCTCCCCTCGGGCGACCCGTCCTACGACGTGTTGTACCGCCTGGTGCCCGGCCGCGCTCGGCTGTGGTCGCTGGCTGACTTCGAGGACTCCCAGCGGCGCTGGCGCGCGCGGTGACGCCCGCGGGTTCCCGGAAGCGCACCTCCCCGCCGTCGCCAAGTACTCCCAGGAGCAGGTCGAGCCTGACTTCTGGGCGGTCTGGGACATCGACACCGAGGCGGGCGGCGACGACGTGGCCGAGACCCGCTGACGGGTCAAGGCTTTCGAGGCCAAGTGGGTCGAGCTCTGTCGCCCGGTGGTCGCCTTCCTGACCGACCACCTCGAGCCAGGTGACGTTGACCTGGCGAGCAGGCCGTCGAGCAGCCCTACCAGCGTCGGGTGGCCCATCGGTCGGACCTGCGGTAGGCCGCTGAGCGATGGCCATCTGCGGCGTCTGCCGCTCGACCACCCGCAGGGAACTATCAGGATGATATCCTGTCCGCATGGACGTCTTGATCAGAGACCTTCCCGCCGAGGTTCACGCCGAGCTGGCCCGTCGGGCCGCTGTTGAAGACAAGAGCCTCCGCGCCTACCTGCGCGAGGTGCTCACCGAGCACGTGGCCGTTCCTTCCATGGACCAGTGGCTAGAGCACCTGCGGGAGCTGGGGCCTACCCACGTCGGCGGCCCCACCGGGGCAGAGCTTGTCGCCGCTGCCCGGGCTGAGGACGACGAGCTGACAGGCCGTTGACCATCGCGGTAGTCGACGCCGCCACGGTCGTCGACCTGATCTGCGACCTTCCGGCCGCCGAGCCCTACCGTCATCACCTGGCCATGGCCAACACTGTTGCCGCTCCCGCACACCTGGACGCAGAGGTGCTCTCCGCGCTTGGCCGGCTGAAGCGTGCCGGTCAGCTGACCCAGGAGGCTGACCGCGTAGAGGCACTCGGCATCTTCGGCGCCAGACGATGGCCGCTTCGGCCTCTCCTTGCAGCAGCCTGGGCGCTGACGGACCGCATCGCCGTACGTGACGCCCTCTACGTCGCCCTGGCGGTCTCGCTCGACGCGACCTTGGTCAGCTCCGACAGGCGCCTTCGCAGGGCAGCCTCTGGGATCGTCGACGTCGCCGGACCGAACGAGTGACCGTGACCGTCACGGGTCGGCTACCGGGGGCCAACGGGGCGCTGGGCCATCCTCGGACAAAGAGGTACAGGGACGGAACTTGCCTGCTGGATTTCTTCACCACCAGCTCTCACCTCGAGGTGTGGGTGTGAAATAGTACAGCAGGCAAGTGTCTCCGCGGTAAGGACCCTTCCGGCAACTACTTGGACGGCGTTACCAACTTCGGCCGTGTCAGCACACGGTTCTCGGCCTTCGGCCGTCCAAGTAGTTGCCGCTCGGGCCCTAAGTGGTCCTCCGCGGAAGTTCTCGCGTGAAAGCGGGTCAGCGATCTGGCAGGCGATCCGACCAGGCGGTGGGATCACCCAGGTAGAGCCCGCAGGCGCAGTCGAGGGCGTCTTCGGGGGTGCCGGTG
>JAJZWW010000065.1 GCA_021846485.1 Actinomycetes bacterium | reverse complement strand
TCATGTACCAGCACTTCGGGTCGTTCGACTTCACCCGGGTGCTGGTGCCGCTGGCCCACGGCGCCACGCTCAGCGGAGGCTTCGCCACCGGGATCGGGCTCATGCTCCTCCTCGGAGCCTGCGGCAAGTCGGCGCAGTTCCCGTTGTACATGTGGCTCCCCGACGCGATGGAGGGCCCCACCCCGATCTCGGCGCTCATCCACGCGGCGACCATGGTCACTGCCGGGGTCTACCTGCTGGCCCGCAGCGCTCCGATCCTCCACTACAGCCCGACGACGATGTGGATCGTCGCCTGCGTGGGCATCACCACCGCGGTCGTCGCGTCGACCATCGCCTGCACCGAGACCGACATCAAGCGCATCCTCGCCTACTCGACCCTGGCGGAGATCGGCTTCATGTTCCTGGCCGAGGGCAGCGGCGACTACGGCTCGGCGCTGTTCCTCACCGTGACCCACGCCTTCTTCAAGGCGCTGCTGTTCCTCTCCGCCGGCGCGGTGATCCACGCCCTGGCCGACGAGCAGGACATCTGGCAGATGGGGGGTCTGCGCAAGTACCTCCCGATCACCTTCGGCACGTTCTTCCTCGGCTACCTGGCCCTCTCGGCGATCCCGCCGTTCTCCGGGTGGTGGTCGCACGAGGCGGTCCTCGAGGCCGCCTACCACAAGGACGTCTGGCTCTGGGTCGCCGGGGTGGTCGTCGACGGCCTCACCGCCTACTACATGAGCCGGGAGGTGATGCTGGTGTTCTTCGGACGGGCCCGCTGGAAGGAGCGCCGTCCCGAGCCGGCGCCGGTGGCCACGGCGGGAGCGCACGGCGCGCCGGGCGAGGACCACGGCCACGGTGAGCCACACGACAGCCCCTGGACGATGAGCCTCCCCCTGGTGCTCCTCGCGATCGGGGCGGTCGTGGGGGGAGTCATCGACCTGCCCTTCGCCGGCACCGACTTCCTCACCCGCTTCCTCGCGCCGGTCTTCCCGGCGAGCGTGGCGCCGGTCTTCTCCCTCACCACCGGCACCCGGGTGGTGATCGGGATCGCCGGCACCGCGGTCAACGTGATCGGTCTGGTGCTCGGCATCGTCGCCTGGCGCCCGGGGGTCCCGCGACCGGCCCTCGAGCCCGGCTTCTTCCGCCACGGTTGGTACATCGACGAGGGCGTCGCCGGTGCAGTCGCCGGGCCGCTCGCCCTCGGGGCCGACGCGGTGGCCTACGACGTGGACCGGCGTGGGGTCGATGGCGTGGTCGGCGGCGTCGCCACCCTCACCGCAGCCGCGGGGCGCCAGCTGCGACGGATCCAGACCGGCTACGTGCGCACCTACGCTCTCGGCATCGGGATCGGTACGGCCGCGATATTGATCTACGCTGCCGCCCGGGTGGGGGGCTGACCGGCATGACCAGCCACCTGAGCTTCCCGCTGCTCACCGCCATCGTCTTCGTGCCGCTCGCCGGGGCGATCGTCACCGGCCTGCTCCCCCGCAGCCGGGTGGAGCCCCTCGCCAAGGTCGTCGGCGCGCTGACCACCCTGGTGGAGATCGCCCTGGTCGTCACCCTCGTCGTCGAGTTCAAGACCGACACCGCCGGCTTCCAGTTCGTGAGCAACCAGCCGTGGCTCCCCGAGCTCGGGATCCGCTGGTTCGTCGGCGTCGACGGGATCTCGCTGTTCCTGCTCGCAGTCACCGCCTTGCTGTTCCCCGTCGCGCTGCTCGGGCCGCGCGTCGTGGGCGACTCCAAGAGCTACGTGGGTTGGATGCTGGTCCTCGAAGCGGCCTGCATGCTCACCTTCGTGTCACTGGACCTGTTCGTGTTCTTCGTCGCGTTCGAGGTGACCCTGGTACCGGGGTACTTCTTGATCTCCGGCTTCGGGGGGCCGAGGCGCAACTACGCGGCGATGAAGTTCTTCGTGTACACCTTCGCGGGCTCGGCCTTCTTGTTCGTCGGCATCCTGGCGATGGTGCTGCTCGTCGGCCGCTACGACGGCGGCCACGACACGTTCTCGCTCATCACCCTCGCCCGCTACGCCGGCCGCCTTCCGGTCGCCGACCAGGAGTGGATCTTCATCGGGCTGGTGATCGGCTTCGCGGTGAAGATCCCATTGGTACCGCTGCACTCGTGGCTCCCCGACGCCTACACCCAGGCGCCCACCGGCGCCTCGATGATCATCGCCGGCATCCTGTTCAAGCTCGGCGCCTACGGCATGCTGCGCTTCGGCATCTTCATGCTCCCCCGCGCGGCGACCCGCCTGGCCCCGCTGCTCCTCGCCCTGGCCATCGCGGGGATCCTCTACGGGGCGGTGGTGACCATCATGCAGCGCGACTACAAGCGCCTGATCGCCTACGCCTCCATCGTCGACGTGGCCTTCATCGTGGTGGGGATCTTCGCGTTCAGCGCCCAGAGCATCACCGGTGGGGTGTTCGAGATGGTCAACCACGGCCTCACCACCGGTGCGCTGTTCTTCCTCGTGGGGATGATCGGCGAGCGCCGGGGCACGTACCGCATCGCGGAGCTCGGCGGCCTGCAGAAGCCGGCGCCGATATTCGCCGCGGTGACCATCCTCGTGGTGATGTCGGCCATCGGGCTGCCCGGGCTCAACGGCTTCGCCGGGGAGTTCCTGGTCCTCGTCGGCACCTTCGTCACCGACCGGTGGTGGGCGGTGGCGGCCACCAGCGCGGTGGTCACCGGGGCGATCTACATGCTGTGGTCCTACCAGCGGGTCTTCCACGGGCAGCCCCACGGGGCCAACGCGACCATCCCCGACATGACCCTTCGGGAGGCGGTGGCCATCGCCCCCCTGCTCGCCGGGATCGTCTACCTGGGCGTGTTCCCGGCGCCGTTCCTCAACCGGATCACCCCGTCGGTCGACCACCTGCTCGCCCACGTCGAGCTCGCCAGCGGCCTGCACGTGCCGCCCAACGCGAGCCCCCGGTTGAGCTACCGGGTCCCCGCGGACCAGAGGGTCGACCTGGGGCACGCGGGGCTGGTCGCCTCGACCCGCGCGACAGGGGGACGCTCGTGAGCGCGACAGCCGGAGTGCTCGCGTCCGCCCTGGTCGCCCGGCTGGGCGCGCAGGGGCCCGTCTCGGGCACCTCGGGTACGAGCTGCGTGAGCGCCAGCGGCCGGGTCGACTACCTCTGCCAGGCTCCGGGGAGCATCCACGTGCCGGTGGACTACCTGAGCTTCCTGCCGATCCTCGTCCTGGGCGGGGGGGCGCTGGTCCTCTTGCTGGTCTCGTCGCTTCTGACCAAGCGGTCCCGACCCGGGCTGTACCCCCTGCTGACCCTCGTGATCGGCGCCGCCTCGGCGATCGTCACGATCCCCGAGTGGCTCCACGTCGACCACCACGGGGGGAGCGTCGACGTCGGCGGACAAGTGATCTTCGACCACTTCAGCGTGCTGTTCATGCTCCTGATCAGCGTCGCGGTGGTGCTCGGCGCGCTCTTCTCCGACGGGTACCTCCAGCGCGAGGGCCTCGACGGCGTGGAGGGCTACGTGCTCATGCTCCTCGCCGGGACCGGCGGGATGCTGATGGCGGTCTCGGGTGGGCTGATAATGCTGTTCCTCGGCTTGGAGATCATGTCGATCGCCATGTACGTCCTCGCTGCGTTCCACCGCCGGCGGGAGCAGTCCGGCGAGGCCGGCCTCAAGTACTTCCTGCTCGGCGCGTTCTCCTCGGCCATCTTCCTCTACGGCGTCGCGCTCACCTACGGGGCCACCGGGTCGCTCCAGTACGGGGAGATCGCCGGTTACCTGGCGACGACCACGATCGTGCACGACGGGGTGCTGCTCGCCGGCATGTTCCTCGTGGTGGTCGGGCTCGCCTTCAAGGTCTCGGCGGTGCCCTTCCACTTCTGGACCCCCGACGTCTACCAGGGCTCTCCCACCCCGTTCACCGGTTACATGGCCGCGGTCGCCAAGGCCGCCGCCTTCGCCGGCCTGCTGCGCTACCTGGACGAGGCACTGCCCACCCAGCAGGCCAACTGGCGGCCGGCGATCTGGCTGATCGCCGTGCTCACCCTCCTCGTCGGCTCGGTGATGGCGATCGCCCAGCGGGACCTCAAGCGGATGCTCGCGTACTCGTCGATCAGCCAGGCGGGCTACGTCCTGATCGGGGTGCAGGCCGCCTCCACCCGTGGTGCGGCCGCGGCGGAGTTCTACCTGTTCACCTACGTGTTCATCATCGCCGGCAGCTTCGCGGTCGTCTCGGTGCTGCAGGGCCGGGGCGAGGGCCGCAACGACCTCGGAGCCCTGCGCGGCCTCGCCCACCGCCGCCCGCTGCTCGCCGGCGCGTTCCTCGTACTGCTCCTCGCCCAGGCCGGCATACCCCTCACCAGCGGCTTCCTCGCGAAGTTCTACGTGATCGAGGCCGCCGTGGCGCGCGGTCAGTACCCGCTGGCGGTGATCGGCATGGTGGCGGCGGCCATCGCCGCTTTCTTCTACCTGCGCGTGGCGCTGCTCATGTACCTGGACGGGGAGGCGGCGGGCGTCGGCGGGCCCGACGGGGCTGCCCGGGGGCCCGCCGCCGCCGACCTCCAGCTCGGGTCCCCCCGGATGTCCCAAGTGGCCGGCGGGTCACCCGCCGCGGGCATGCCGCTGGCCGTGGCCGACCGGAGCCTCCTCGCGGGCCTCGAGCCGGTGGCGTCCCTCGACGGGGAGGCGGTCTCCGCCGCTGACGTGATCGAGGCGGTCCCCGCAGAGGGGGACCCCGTGCCGCTGTCGACGGCCATCGGGCTCGCCGTCTGCGTGGCCTTCACGGTCTTCGCCGGGGTGACCCCGTGGGTCATCGACTATGCCCGGCACGCCACGTTCCTGTTCTGAGCTGAGCAGAGCAGCTGTCGCAAAACTACCTTCTGGAGGCGGTGGCCGGCCGTCCGCCTCTACATGAAGCGCCACGAGCAGTCAGGACGACCTGCTTGCGGTCAGCCGCCCTGTTGCCCCGGCGCAGCGCGGCGAGCTCCACCCCGGCCGGCGGCGGCGAGCTCGGCGAGCGCCTCGGGGTCGTCCAGCGACTCGGGGTCGAGCACGGTGGCGGGATCGGCACCCTGCAGCAGCCGCTTGACCGGCACCTCGAGCTTCTTGCCGGTGCGGGTGTGGGGCAGCGCCCGGACGGCGATCACGTCGTCGGGCACGTGCCGGGGGGACACCTGCTCGCGGACCGCCCGGCGGATCCGGGACCGGAGCTGCTCGTCGAGGCGAGCCCCGGAGGCGAGCACGACGAACAGCGGCATCCAGTAGCCGCCGTCGGGCTGCTCGACGCCGACGACGAGGGCCTCGACGACCTCGGGCAGCGACTCGACCGCCTGGTAGATCTCGGCGCTCCCCATGCGTATGCCGTTTCGATTGAGTGTGGAGTCCGAGCGGCCGTGGATCACGACGCTGCCGCGCGGGGTGACGGTGATCCAGTCCCCGTGGCGCCACACGCCGGGGTAGGTCGAGAAGTAGGCGTCCCGGTAACGGGAGCCGTCGGGGTCGTCCCAGAAGGCGACTGGCATCGACGGGAGGGGCTTGGTCACCACTAGCTCGCCGACCTCCCCGCGGACCGGCCTCCCCTCTGGGTCCCAGGCGTCGAGGGCCACCCCGAGGCAGGGAGCCGACAGCTCTCCAGGCCACGTAGGCACCCCCGGCGCGCAGCCGACGAAGGCGCTGACCACGTCGGTCCCGCC
The DNA here is from genome assembly GCA_021846485.1 of Actinomycetes bacterium. Lineage (GTDB taxonomy): Bacteria > Actinomycetota > Acidimicrobiia > Acidimicrobiales > Palsa-688 > JAKAQB01. The sequence continues at coordinate 6,488 of JAJZWW010000065.1, read as the reverse complement.
GCTGATCGACCCGATCGTCACCCCTTCGCCCAGCTCGGAGCGGGCCCACTCGTACGAGGCGGGTGGGAGCACCGACCCGGTGACTCCGAGGAGCCGCAGGGCCGAGAGGTCCCGGCCGGCGGCGGGGTGCACACCGGCCTTCTGGCAGGCGAGCAGGTAGGCAGGGCTGGTGCCGAGGACCGCCACCCGGTCGCGGGCCGCAAGGTCCCACAGGGCGCCGGCCTCCGGCCATGCGGGGCTGCCGTCGTAGGTCACCACGGTGGCCCCGACTAGCAGCCCGGCTACCTGGAAGTTCCACATCATCCACGACGGCGAGGTGTACCAGCAGAAGCGCTCCCCCGCCGTCAGGTCCGCGTGGAGAGCGACCTGTTTCAAGTGCTCCAGGACCACCCCGCCGTGCCCGTGCACCAACCCTTTGGGCCGCCCAGTGGTCCCCGAGGAGAACAGCACCCACAGCGGGTGGTCGAAGGCGACCGGGACCGGGTCGCTCTCGGCGTCGCCGGCGACCGCTTCTCGCCAGGGGATGGTCCCCGGCGGCGGGTCGAGCCCGAGGCGCGCGACCACGATCACCGCCTGCAGGTCACCGCCACGCCGCAGCTCCGCGGCCAGCTCGGTGACCGACCCGCGGCGGTCGTGGACCTGCCCGCCGTGGCGGTACCCGTCGGCGGTGACCAAGACGGCGGGTTGCAGCTGGCCGAGGCGTTCGGCGGCGGCCGCCGGCGCGTAGTCCTGCCCGCACGCCGACCACACCGCGCCGATGCTGGCGGTGGCCAGGAAGGCGACGACGGTCTCGGGGAGGTTCGGCAGGTAGCCGGCCACGCGGTCCCCGGGCCTCACGCCGAGCTGCCGGAGCGTGGCGGCCAGGGCGCCCACCTGGCGGCCCAGCTCGGGCCAGCTGAGCCCGGCGGGAGCCGGGGTCCCGACAGTGGTGGGAGTCTCGCCGGGGTCGGGTTCGCCGTCGTCGATCACCGCCAGACCCGGCCGGCCGGCGTGGCGCAGCACGACCTCGACGTAGTTGAGCGACGACCTCGGGAACCAGCGGGCCCCGGGCATGGCCTCCGACTCGAGGACCGCCCCCGAGGCGGGTCGGCTGGCGGGCACCGAGAACCACTGCGCCAACGCGCCCCAGAACCCGCGGAGGTCGTCGACCGACCACCGCCACAAGGCGGCATAGTCGGGAAGCTCGACACCCCTGGTCTCGGCGACCCAGCGGCGGAAGCGCTCGATCTGGGGCCCTTGCGCGTTCATCGCGGATCCTTCCGTACCTGTCCGGAAGCACTGGCGAACTGCCTGCCGGCGACCGCCGCCTTCACCCGGGTCCTTACCGGCCGCGGGGCGGGGCGGGGTCCGTGCCGGCGCTGGTCGCCGGCGCCGCTCACCACGCTCTCACCCGGCCCGTCGCGCACCCCGGTGCCAGTCGCGCCGCCCCTGTCCCTGCCGGCCCCACCGGCCGGGTCTTGCCGGGGGACGAGGAAGCGACCGATCACCGGCAGCTCCCAGAACGACTCGGCCCGGGCGACGGCCAGCGCCACTGCCACGGCGTTCTCCGGGGCGTCGTAGACGGCGTAGCGGGGCAGCCAGTCGGGGTCGAACTTGGCGTTGAAGCGCCAGAGGGACTCGATCTGCATCGATCCGCCCATCCTGCGCAGCACCCAGGCCTGGGCTCGCTGCCAGGCCCCGTCGCCGGACTCGCCGGCGATCACCGCGCGCAGGGTGGCGAAATTGAGCCCGAGGCCCTTGCTACCCTCGGCGGCCAGGTGGCGGATGGTCTCGACCACCGCGAAGTCGACCAGCCCGTTGGGGTGGTCGCCGGCGTCCCGGCGCATCAGGTCGAGCGAATAGCCGTCGATCCCCGGTGCGGGAACGTACTGGCAGAATGCCACCGGCTCTCCGGAGGGGGCGTGGACCACGGCGAGCAGGAGCCCGACGTCGTCGGGGTCGAAGACCCGCCCGAGGGTCATCGAGAAGCCCCGCTCGACGTCGCCCCGGCGGCTCTTGCCCATGACCTCCCGCAGCGAGGTCCGCAGCTCGGCGTCGAGGTCGGCGGGGTCGTGGAAGCTCACCGTGTAGCCGTGCCTGGCCACCCGGTTGACCGCCTGGCGGAGCCCCTTGAACCTCCCGCCCTCCAGGCAGAACCGGTCGGTGCGCACGACCGCCTCGTCCCCCACGTAGATGGTGCGCATCCCCGTCGCCCGGTAGACCGGGAGCCACTCCTCGCCGGCGCCGAGCACCCCGACGGTCCAGCCGTGCTCGTCGGCGAAGCCGCGGAACGCCCTCCACGCCGGCTCCCTCTCGGTGATCGGGCCCACCGGGTCGGGGGAGACCAGGCACACCGCCCCGTGCAGCGCGTAGGCGACGACCGTGTCGCCCCAGAAGAAGAAGTCCTTGTCGGGTCTGAGCGCGAAGTAGTCGAGGGTACCCGAGGCGTGGCGGGTGACCACCGCCCGGGCCCGGGCCCGGGCGGCATCGGCCCCGGTGTCGGTCGCACCCCGGCGTCGGGCGAGCGCCGGGCGGGACGCGGCCGCCGCCAGCAGCAGGGCCAGGCCGCTCGCCGCGGCGGCCATTGTCGGGTCGGCGAACCGGGCGATGACCCGCGGCAGGAAGACGTGGCCGACCCCGACCATGCGCTCCACGGTGGCCTGCAGGGCCCGGGTCCAGCTGATCGAGAAGGGCCGGAGCGGCGGGTGGTGGGGCCGGGGGTGGCGGGCCTCGCGGTGAGCGACGAGTGTGCGGATGACGACGCCGAGCTCGATGCCCCCGGTGCCGGCGGCGACGGTGAGGGCGGTGACCACCGCCCAACGCAGCAGGTCCTTACGTAGGCGGGGCGGGTCGGTCGCCGCGCGGAAGTCGGCCCGGTTGAGCCACAGGTAGCCGGCGACCGCCAGGGAGACGAGGGCCTCTTCGACGTCCACGCCCTTCAACACGTTGGTGACCGCGCTGGCCCCGAGCAGGGCGAGGGTGATCGCCCAGGGGCGCCGCTGCCCCCGGCGCACCCCGCGGGCGAGGACCAGCAGGGCCACGCCGGCGAGGGCGGTGAGCGCGGCTGCCGCCTCCGGCACGGCGATGGGGACGATTTGGCGGATGAGGGCCAGTCGGTCGCGCAGCGGCTCGGAGAAGGCCGAGACGAGCGAGACGAGCGCGGCCGCGGCGACGAACAGCGAAGCCCAGCGGCGCACCCGCCTCCGGCGCAGCTGCCCGCTCGGCTCGACCGGCCAGCTCTCCCCGAGCGGGAGCGATCCAACCACCTCGGGCCGCAGGTCCTGGCTGCCGACCGCCCGGAGGGGGTGGGTCGCCAGGCGCTCCCCGAGGCTGGCGCCGGGCAGCGCCGTCCGGGCGAGGAGGAGCCGGACGTGCAGCTCGCTGCCGGCCTCGAGCACCAGCCAGGAGGCCTGGCGGTGGGCGAGGAAGGCGGGCGGCAGGCCCAGCCCGGGGACCCGGGGCCGGTGCTCGGTGACCACGTCGGCCACGCAGCCGGGGTTGGCGAAGAAGCCCCCGACCAGATCGGTCAGCTCCGCCCGGCAGGTGTGGGCGCTCACCACGCCGTGGTACCCGCTGGCGATCAGGGTCCGGGCGCGGTCGCGGGCAGCCCGGTTGGGCTCGCGTGAGGCTGCCCCGAGCGACACCCCCGACAGGGTCGTCCAGGTGCGCCGCAGGGCGCCCAGGCCGATGGTGATCAGCAGTCCCAGCTCGACGATCACGCTGAAGGCGAGGATCACCGCCCGCGGGCCGTGGTCGCCGATCCCCCGGGCGGAGGCCAGGACCAGAAGCGGGAGGTGCAGGGCGACGGCCACGACCACCGGGACGGCGAGCAGCCACGCCCAGCGCAGGAGCATCCGGTAGGTGAGCCGGGAGGCGAGGAAGCGGGGGAAGGCAGCGGGGTCGTCGAGCAGCTCGGCTCCGTCGAGCCAGTCGCGCCCGAGACCGGCGCGGCGCAGGCGGGCGGCGCGCGCCCCGCCCCGCCCCGACCTCCCGGTCGACCCTGCCGCCGGCGTCGCCGGCGCCTCCGGTCCGGCGGCCACCGCGGGGATGACCTCCCGGCGGAGGTGGTGGGCGAGCGGCGTCGCGGCAGGATCTCCCGGGTCGTCGACCCGGGACAGCTCGTCGCACTGCCGGCCGGACTCGACGCGCACCCGCCGCCAGCCGCAGCCGGCCTCGACCTCCAGCTCGACGGCCCGGGCGACGGTCGCGCCGAGGGCTTGCTCCACCTCGTCGCGGGAGCAGCCCGGCCAGCCGATGTGGGCGTCGCGGTCGCCGGGGAGGACCACCACCCGGCGTTCCGGCGCCGCGTCGGCCCACTCCCGGACGGCGCCCACCAGACGGGGATGGTCGGCGAGGACGCCGGCCACCGGGGCTGGTCCGTCGGAGCGCCCGGGGTCGGCGAAGGTGTTGCCGGCGAGGACCAGCGCGCCCGGACCGGTCCCCGAGCGGAGGGCGGCGGCGAGGGCGCCGAGGGCCACGTTGCGGCCCGGTGTGGGCTGCGGGGCGAGGTGCAGGTCGGCGGCTACCAGGACCGAGCCGCCGGCGGGGACGGCGACGGCCAGCAGGTCGGGGACTGGTCGGGCGGGTGCGGGTGGGTCGGCCATGACAGCGGGGACCCGCCGCGCCAGCGGGGCTCGGGTCGCCGCGAGAAGCTAGCCTCCCGGGGAGGTCCCGGAGCGTCGGGCGGGGTCTTTCTCCAGGTAGCTTCTCGAGGCGTGAGCGACGACCCCGCCAGTTCCCGCCGCGCCGCACCGGGTGGCGGCCCGGGGTGGCGGGAGGAGGGGAAAGGCGACGACCGAGGCGGGCCGGGCTCGTCGGGCGGGGAGGCCCCGGACGCGGCTCCCGAGCCCGGCGGGCACCGACCGGGCCGGCCGGAGGGGTCGGCGGGGATGGGATCGCCGCCCAACTGGTGGTGGCGCGAGGGGAGGGTCCGTGCCGGGGCGGCGGTGCTGTTCGACCTGGACGGGGTGCTCTCCGACGCCGCCTCCCGCCAGCACCACCTGGAGGGACCCCGGCGGGACTGGGAAGCGTTCTTCGACGCCGTCGGCGACGACCCACCCTTCGGCGAGCTCGCCCGCCTCGCCGAGCTGCTCGCCCCCGATCTGGTGGTGGTCCTCCTGACCGGCCGCCCGGTGCGGGTGCACCCGCAGACCCTCGCCTGGCTGGCGCGCCACGGTCTGCGCTGGGACCTGCTCGTGATGCGCGACCGCGGGGACTACTCGGCCGCCCGGGAGTTCAAACGCCGCTCGGTGGCCGAGCTGCGGGCCGCGGGTCTCGACCCGCGCCTCGCGTTCGAGGACGACCGCCGCAACGTGGCGATGTTCGGCGCCGAGGGGGTCCCCTGCATCTACCTCCACTCCGGCTACTACGACTGATGGGCTGTTAACGGTGGTTAACGCCGGGAGCGGTTGACGCCACAGGAAACGGGGGCGGAGGACAAGTGGGCCAATCACATGGTAGCCGGGAAGCGGTGCGCATCGGCGGGTGCGCATCGGGGTGGTCGACGGTGACGACATCACCGAGGGGCTCCCGGAGCTGGCCTCGGAGGGTCACCTGGCCAACCTCGACACCGGTGAGGCGATCGCAGCCCACCTCGAGCGGGTCCTGTCGGCCAACGCCTACCTCGGGGCAGCCCCTATTGCCGCCGCGCGCGCCCAGGGCGCCGAGTGGTCGTCACCGGCCGGGTCGCCGACGCGGCCCTCGTCCTCGGCCATTGGTCCACGAGCACCGGTGGGAGGCCGACGACTGGGACCGGCTGGCCGCTGGCGCCGTCGCCGGCCACGTCGTCGAGTGCGGCACGCAGGCCACCGGCGGGAACTTCGACCGCTGGCCGGAAGTCCCCGATCCCGCAGCCATCGGTTGGTCGATCGTCGAGGTGGACCCCGACGGGACGTTCTGGGTCACCAAGCCGGCCGGCACCGGCGGCATGGTCACCGTGGACACCGTCACCGCCCAGGTCCTCTAGGAGATCGGCGACCCGGCCCGGTACCTGACGCCCGATGTCGTCGCCGATCTCACCAGCTTTCGCCTGTTCGACGAGGGCGGCGACCGGGTGCGGGTCGCCGGCGTGCCAGCTTCCCCGGCATGGTCCCGCTCGTCGACGCCGACCCCGTCGAGATGGTCCTGCGTGTCGGGGTGCGGCACGCCGACCGCGCTCGGGTCGGCCGCTTCTGCCGGGAGATCGCCGCTCTCCTCACCGCGGGTCCCTCGGGGCTCACCGGCTTCTCCGCCGGCCGGCCCAAGCCGAGCGAGGTCGTCGCCTTCTGGCCGGCCCTCGTGCCCAAGGACCGGGTCACGGCGCACGTCGCGGTGCGGGAGGTACCATGACGGTCCGCCGTCGCGTGGGCGCCATGGCCCTGACCCGCTTCGGCGACAAGGGCTGCTGACTGCTGCTCATCCCGCGCGCTCTGGTGAGCGGATGTGTGTGCTGGTCTGTCGGCGTGAACCTGTCGGAATGGGCTGAGCGGGTCGGTGTGGACAAGCACACCGCTCACCGCTGGTACCGGGAG
>JAJZWW010000064.1 GCA_021846485.1 Actinomycetes bacterium | reverse complement strand
CGGAAATTGTTGCGCAAACGCCGCTGGTTGCCTGAGCGCCGAAGAACACGCACGAACTTGCGCGGGCGACCACTAAGCTACTGTAGCAGCGGGCGCCCGCGTGCCGGCGGGCGACCGGGCCGGCGACGAGGGCTGGCGACGCGTCGAGAAACTTCGGCGCCTCCGTAGCTCAGCTGGATAGAGCGGCCGCCTTCTAAGCGGCGGGTCGCAGGTTCGAGTCCTGCCGGGGGCACGCAACCGGCCGGGAGGTCTTCACATTTTGCGTGGGGACCTCTTCACGTTTCAACTGGCCATCGGGCCAGAGGGCTGCAGTGGCACACCTCGCCTCCGCTCCAACATCAGCTGATCTGGCTGTTGAACCGGTAGTTGCTGCTCTGCGTGTACACGCGACTCGTGCATGCCGACCTGCTGGGGGTCTGCCGAGACGGCACCCTGGCGGCGGCCAACAGCACGATCCGCGCCGTTTGAGGTCCCCCCGCCTTGCCGTCGCGGCCCGCACGCGAGCCTCAAGGATTCGCCTGGTCTCCTCGTCCAACACGATCGGCGCTGCCTCGAACACCACGAGCCCTCGCTCGTCGTTCCACGTCCATGCACTCGAAGTGTCGCGTGCCTCGCTCAGCGTGGGAGAACATCGGTACCCGTCGCGGCAACTGGGTGCGTAGAGCCGAAGTGGGTGCGCTCGGGGACCTGATCGGGCCTCGAATGCGCCCAGTTCGCCCCAATGCGCCCAGTTCCGGGGGCCCGCCGTCCCAGTAACTACATGCGTGGGATCAGCGCGAGAATGCACGAGCCAGAGGCCGGCGTGCTGGACGTGCCCATCGCCGACATTCCTGTGCTCACCTTCAGCGACCTCGAGTGGCCGCCGAACGCGTCGGTCAACAGGTGGTCACGGAGTCGGTGCCAGCCGGCGGGATCCGATGTGTCCGCGCGAGGGGTTCCGGGTGCCGGTTCGCCGACTTGCGCGTGGGCTCACGTGTGGACTGGGCCGTGCCGTGGGTGCGGCGGTCGGTCGGCTGGCGGCTCAGCGCCGTGCGTGCCACCGGGCGGCGAGGAGGTGGGGGAGCACCTGGGGGTAGGTGCGCGCCGGGCCGGGGAGCGCCTCGAAGACCCGGCGGACGAAGGCGGCGGCACGCTCCAGGTGGCACTGGTCGTCGTCGCTCCAGGCCAGGTCGAGCAGCTCGCGGGCCGCCGGAGGCAGGGTGCCCACTGCGAAGAGGGTCTGCAGCCGCCCGGCGCGCGAGGCGAGCGGCTCCCAGGCCGTGTCGGGCAACCAGCGGGCTGGCGGTGGCGGCAGGCGGGTGACCGCGAGCACGTCGCGAACGGAGCGGTTGTCCTCCAGGGTGGTGCGGACCATCGTGTCGAAGTAGTCGAGGAAGCCCGACCAGTCCGGCGGCATCTCGGAGTCGTGGACCCCGATGCGGGTGCCGACCAGGCGCCACTCCCGGTAGAAGGTGTCGCAGCGGTCGGCGGTGAGGGGCCGCCCGAGGACCCGCCTGACGTCGACTGCGAAGTGTGCGAGGGTGAGGTGGACCCAGGCATAGGCGGACGGGTCGAGGGCCCGGTAGGGGCGGCCCCGGTGGTCGATGCCGGCGATCCGGGCGTGGAGTAGGCGGAGGCGGTCGGCCTCCCTGGCGGCGACGGCGTCGGTTCCGTAGGTGAAGCGCACGGTGGAGCCGATGGTGCGCACGAGGCGCCTCCACGGGTCGGAGCGGAACGTCGAGTGCTCGGCGACCCCGGCCCCGACCACCGGGTGGGCAACCTGCAGCACGAGCGTGGCGGGCGCCATCAGCAGGCCTCGGACGTCGCCGAGGAGCTCCCAGGTGAGCGAGCCCGGCCCGGGAGCGGATCGGGCGGGGGGAGTGGGCACGACTCCCCGACGCTACCGTCGCTCCCGGGTGGGGAGTCAGCGCCCGGCGACCGCCAGGGGGGTCCGGTCCCCGGTCCCGGTGCCGGCGGTGAGGTCGATCAGCACGCCTCCGGGGTCGGCCACCGGGAGGGCCGCGGCGGAGAGGGGGACGGCGGCGGCGGGCACCCCGACGTGCCGCAGCGAGACGCCGGCGTCGAGGAGCGTGGAGAGCTCGCCGGTCGCGCTCCCGGGGAATCCGGGGTAAAGGCCCCGCCGGTGGGCGACGCAGCTCGGCTCCAGGATCGCCCTGTCGGGTACGAGCCGCACCCGACCGGCCAGGCCGGCGTCCACCAGGTCCGGGAGCGGGTGGTCGTCGGCTTCGAGCACCAACCCGACGGCGACGTCCGCGCTGGGCGCTTCCGCGAGGGTGGCCACGACCGCGGCCAGCCAGTGAGGGGCCATCCGGGCGTGCTCGTCCAGGTGGGCGACGAGGGTTCCTGCGGCGGCTTCGATCGCCCGACTCCGCGCGACCGGGAGCGCCGCCCCGGGGGCGTGGAGGACCCGGACGCGGGGGTCGACGGTGGCCGGCGCCGGGGGCGGCCCGTCGGAGGTCTCGACGACCAGCAGCTCCCACGAAGGGTAGGACTGGGCGGTCACCGAGGTGACCGCCGCGAGGAGCCCGTCGCGGCGACCGGAGGCCACGAGGACCACGCTGACGGTCCAGAGCGGCGAGGGCAGTCGGCGGGCCACGGCGTCGGTGGCCGCCTGGGCGGAGCGCAGGACCGACAGGGTGGTGTCGGGGGCCGGCGTCGCGCGCAGGCTCAGCAGGCGCGGCCCGCTGGGTGGGTGGCTCTCCGCTCGGGCCGCCAGCCAGTCCCTCCAGGGCAGATCCACGACGCAGGGGACTGCCTCGCCCACCAGTCCGGGAAGCCGTGGTGGTCCGCCCGGCCCGCCCCCAGTGCCCGGGCGCTCGGCCGCGGGTCTGGGCGCAGACCGGGCCTCGGGGCGCGCCGGGGTTGCGGTGGCTGCTTCCAGCGTGGCATCCCCCCGGGAGCGACCGAGGTGGCGTGCCCAGCGGACCAGGCCGCGGGCCAGGCGCGCGAAGAGCCTTGCCGGACCACGCTCGTTCCCCGGTACCGGTCCGCTCTTTCCCATGCCCCGATTCTGGCGCGCCAGGGGCGGCGGCGCGCGCATCCCCGCCGGCCCGCTAGTCGTCGAGGAGTCGGTGCAGCTCGGAGAGCAGTACCGACCAGGCCTCCCCGCGCCGACGGATCATCGCCATGTGGTCGGTTCCGGGGATCGCCAGGTGGCGGGCGTCGTCACCGGCAGACCTGGCTGCCGACGCGTAGCGCGCACTCTGCCCGGGGGGCACGGTCGGGTCGTCGGTTCCGTGGATCAGCACCTGGGGCACGCCCAGGGGGAGCAGGGCCGAGGGCGAGGTGAGCGGGTAGAGGCGCTTGCGGGATCCGGGGTCGCCGCCGAGGAGCCCGGCCACCGCCGCCCGTCCGAGCCCGTCGCGGTCGGCGTACTCGAGGTCGGCCACGCCGGCGAGCGAGATCGCCGCGCACGGCCGGACCAGGGGGTCGGCGCCGGGGGAGCCGGCGGGCAGGCGGTGGCGGCCGGCGGCCCACAGCGCCAGGTGACCGCCCGCGGAGTGGCCGCAGGTGACCACCCGGTCGGACCTCACCCCGGGGATGCGACCGAGGTGGTCCACCGCCGCGGCGACGTCCTCGAAGGTCACCGGCCACCCGCCGCCTCCGCCGCCGGGCCCGGTGCGGCGGTACTCGATGTTCCACACCGCCAGGCCCGCCGCCGACAGCCCGCCGGCCAGGGGGCGCATCAGCCGCTTGGTGTACGCGCCCCTCCAGAACCCGCCATGGACCACCACGACGGTCGGGAACGGACCCTCCCCCGGCCCGTCCGGGTGCCACAGCTCGCCGATCTGGCTGCGGTGCCTGCCGTAGCGCACGACCAGCCGGCGCATCCCGCTCCCCGTCCCGCCGGCCCGAGCCTCAGGAACGCCTGGTGGGGCGCCGGGCGCGCCCGGCCAGCTGGAGCCCGAGGAGGGTGAGCACCGGGACGGCGACGGCGAGGCCGACCAGGCTCGCGGTGGTCACCGGGGACACCGCCGTGCGGGTCGTGTAGGCGGCTACCTGGACCGGGGTGACCAGCACGACGGGGCCGTGTCGGCCCTGCCCGCTGGCCCGGAAGTCGTGGACGCCGACCTTCGCTCCGTCGGGGACGGTGACCTCCACCCGGAACTGGCCGGCGTGGTTGGCTCGGGTCACCGCGACGACCCGCCGGGTCGGCTCGAAGGTCACCACCACCCTTGCTCCGGGCGTGAACCCGCTCCCGTCGAGGGTGACGACGTCACCGGGGTGGATGTGCATGCGCCGCCCGGCCGTCGACGAGCTGGTCGCCGACCCGCCGGCGGCAGTCGGGGTGGTCGAGGCGGTCGTCGAGGAGGACCTGGGGCTGCTCGAGTGGCCGGAGCCGGAGCCGGAGCCGTTGTCCCGGGTGGTCGCAGTGGTGGTCGTGGAGGGGGAAGACTCGACGGGCACCGGGGGGTGGGCGGCCAGCACGACGGTCCCCCCGACCGGGCGGCCGCCGGTGGTCGCCCCTCCGAAGACGAGGACCTGGCGGCTCGCGGCGTCGTAGACGCCTACCGCCTCGGAGCGGGCGGCAGGAGGCGGCGAGGTGGTCAGCCGCTCCCAGCGGTGACCGCGCAGGATCCACTGGTCGTCCATGGGGCCGTGGGCGCCGCTGCCCCCGAAGGCCACGACCCCACCCAGGGCGCGGTCGTCGACCAGCACGCCCCCGGCGCGCGCCGGGGGCGTGGCCACCGTGCGAACCAAGCTCCAGGTCCTGCCGCCCCAGGACCAGGTCCGGTCGGACAGCGAGCCGCTCGTGGCACCGCCGGCGCTGGCGTGGCTGCCCCGCCCACCGAAGAGCACGGTCTGGTTGCCGGTGCCGACGGCCATCGCGTCGACCGCCGGCGCCGGGTGCACCGGGGTCGTCGCAGGCACCCAGTTGTCGCCCTCGGAGGTCGACTCGAGCAGCCAGGTGTCGCCGAGCACACCAACGCGGCGGGTCGCTCCCGCCGGTGCCGGGCCGGAGGCGCCGCTCGAGCGTGTGGTGCCCGAGGAGGACGCCACGGACGTGCTGGTGGTACCCGAGGGGCCGCTGGTGCCGCTCGCGTCCGTGGCCCTGGTGGTTTTCGGAGGGCTGGTCGAGGTGCTCGTCGAAGCCGGCACCGACCCGCTGGTGCCGCTCGTCGTGGTGCTGGTTGCGGTCGTGGAGCTCGTAGTCGTGGTCGTGGAGGCCCGACCGGCACTCGAGTTGCTGTACCCGTAGCCGCCGAAGAGGACCAGCTGGCCGCCAGGGGCGGCGGCGAACGCGGCTCCCGAGCGGGCCCCGGGGGTGGAGGGGGCGTTGACCTCGATCCACGACGCCCCGTTCCACAGCCAGGTGTCGTCGAGCAAGGAGTGGGCTCCCTCGCCCCCGAAGAGGATCAGCTGGTCGAGGCTCGAGTCGTAGGCCATGGAGGCCCCCTGCCGGGCGGCGGGAATGGCCCCGTAGCCCTGGTCGGCGCGCGACCAGGTCGTTCCGTCCCACACCCAGGTCTGGTCCGAGAGGGCGCCGTCGGGCAGCTGGCCGCCGAAGACCACAACCGTATGGTTGGCCGCATCGTAAGCGGCCGCCGCGCCCCGTAGCGCCGGCGGTGACGTCGGGGGGGACAGCACCGACCAGGTCGGCAGAGCAGAGCTGGAGGCGAGTGCCCGGCTCGCGGGCGCGAGCAGTGCCAGAACGGCGGCGAGGAGCGCAGCGGAGAAGATCCGCCACGACCCGGTGGGGCGAGATGTGGGCATGGTTGCTGAGATGGCCGCAGCGCGCAGCGGCGAGCAGAGGCTACTCCCTCGCCCTACCGGGCCGGGGCCTCGGGCGGGTCCCAGGCCGCCGCCCCGGCCGCTGCGGGCAGCCACGCCTCCAGCTGGTCGGCGGGCAGCGGTCGGCTGAAGAAGTAGCCCTGGGCCTGGTCGCAGCCGAGGTCGGCCAAGGCGTCGGAGGTGTCGCCGTCCTCCACGCCCTCGGCGACCGCCCGCAGGCCGAGCTTGCGGGCGAGGTCGATGGTGGACTCGACGATCACCGCGTCCCGGCGCGCGTCGAGCATGCTCGCGACGAAGCTCCGGTCTATCTTCAGCTCTCCCGCCGGCAGCCGTTCGAGCAGCGAGAGCGAGGCGAACCCGGTCCCGAAGTCGTCGACCGAGATCGTCGTCCCGGCCTCGACCAGGCGCTCCAGCATCCCGACGGTCCCGGGCGGGTCCGACAGCCCGATGCTCTCGGTGATCTCGAGGGTCAGGGCCGATGCCGGCACGCCGTGACGCCGGAGGACCGCCACCACCCGGTCAGGGAAGTCCAGCTCGACCATCGACCTCAACGAGAGGTTCACAGCTATCTCGAGGTGGCCGAAGCCGAGCTCGGCCAGTGCTCGGTACTCCTCCGCAGCGGCGTCGAGGACCCACAGGGTCAGTGGGCGGATCAGACCGGCTCTCTCTGCCACCGGGACGAAGAGGTCGGGACCGAGCAACCCCCACTCGGGGTGGCGCCAGCGCACCAGGGCCTCCATGCCGAGCACCGCAGCGGTCCGCAGGTCGATCTTCGGTTGGTAATGCACCTCGAGCTCGCCGTCCTCGATCGCGCGGCGCAGCCCGGAGGCCAGGGTCAGGCGCTCACGGCTGTGGTGGTCGCGCTCGGGGGAGTACAGCTCCCAACCCCGCCCGCTGGCCTTGGCGAGGTACATGGCCACCTCGGCTTCGAGCATCAGCCGGGCAGGATCGCCGTCCCTGCCGTCGGGCCGCACCGCGACCCCGACGCTGGCAGCGAGCTCCAGGCACACCTCCGCGAGCGGGAAGGGCCGGGTGAGGCAGGCGAGCAGGCGCCCGGCGAGGCGGACGGCGGCGCGGGCGTCGGCCCCGGGTGCCAGGACGGCGAACTCGTCGCCCCCGAGCCGGGCGACGGTGCCGGCCGGCCCGACCTCTGCGGCGAGACGGCTTGCCGCCTGGCGCAGGAGCACGTCACCGTGTGCGTGGCCCAGTGTGTCGTTGACCTCACGGAAGCGGTCGAGGTCGAGCAGCAAGACTGCGGCGGGGGGCTGGAGCTGGCAGAGGAGCTCCTCGAAGCCGGCCCGGTCGGCGAGCCCGGTGAGCTCGTCGTGGGGTGCGCCGCGCGCGAGGAGCTGCTCGGCGCGCGGTCGAGGTGTGGCGCCGTCGGGGTCGGCTGCCCTCGGCCGCCGGTCCGCCCGGCGACGCCCGAGGGATCCGGCGGCCAGCCCTAGGACGGCGAACCCAGCGGCTCCGGCGGCGAGAGCCGAGTCGGTCGGTGCCATCAGCGGCCCAGTACCGTCCCGGGTGGGCGCAGGGTGCAGCCGAGCAGGGCTCCGCGGCCAGCGGGTTGTGGGATCACGTGACCTTCTCGCGCAGCAGGTAGGGAGGGGCCGGGTGACTGATGGGCCGGCCGGATGACACTGATGTCATCCTCCCACGGGTGGTCGCTCGTGTCGCGGACCCGACCGCCTCATGGCCTGGGCAAGGGGAGCGGGCGACGGGAGTCGAACCCGCGTAGCCGACTTGGAAGGACGGTGCTCTGCCGTTGAGCTACGCCCGCACGCCGTTGCCAGTCGGCCCGAGGCTACCCCATCGGCGCCGCCCGTAGGCCGGTGCGATCGCGCCTTGCTCGCGGCGTGCCAGCCAGCCGTGGTCCGGCCGGTCCGGTCCGGCCGGCCGGTCGGGGAAGGGGGATTCGAACCCCCGACCTCCTGCTCCCAAAGCAGGTGCGCTACCGCTGCGCCACTCCCCGTACCGCCCTCACTGTAGGTCCGTGCCGGCGGTCCGCGCCGGAGATCCCGGGCCGGAGGGGGAGGGTCGGTAGAGTGTTGACCTCCCTATGAAGACGACCGTCGAGCCCCTCGAGGGCAACAAGGTGAAGCTCTCGATCGAGGTCGACGAGCACGAGTTCGAGCGCAGCGTCGAAGCAGCGTTCCGCAAGATCGCCCGGGAGGTGCGCATCCCGGGCTTCAGGCCGGGCAAGGCCCCGCGGAGGGTGATCGAGGCCCGCTTCGGCGCAGGTGCAGGGCGGGCCGAGGCGCTCAAGGACTCGCTTCCCGACTACTACTCGCGGGCGGTGCGCGACAACGAGGTCGATGCCATCGCGCCGCCCTCGATCGACATCACCGCCGGCGAGGCCGCCGGGCCGGTGGCCTTCGCCGCGGTGGTCGAGGTCCGGCCGCACCTCGACCTGGTCGGCTACCAGGGGCTCAGGGTCACGGTACCCAACCCCGAGGTGGACGAAGCCGACATCGACGCCCAGGTCGACCGCCTCCGGGGCAACTTCGGCCAGCTGCAGCGGGCAGAGCGCCCGGCCCGGGACGGCGACAACCTCACCATCGACCTCAGTGCGACCCGGGGGGCCGAGCCGGTGCCGGGACTGTCGGCTGACGACTTCCTGTACGAGCTGGGCAGCAAGTCGGTGCTCCCCGAGCTCGACGAACGGCTCCAGGGTGCCAAGGTCGGCGACATCCTCACCTTCGACGCCCAGCTGCCCGACGGGCCGGTGGCGCTGCGGGTCCTCGTCAAGGAGGTGCAGGAGAAGATCCTCCCGGAGGCGACCGACGAGTGGGCGGCCGAGGCGTCCGAGCTCGGGACTCTCGCCGAGCTGCGCGCCGACATCCGCGCCCGCTTGGAGCAGGCGCGCCGGCTCGAGGGTCTGCACGCCTGGCGCAACGGCACCCTCGAGGCTCTCGTGCAGCTGGTCGACGACGAGCCGCCTGAGCCGCTGGTGCAAGCCGAGCTCGAGCGGCGCGCCCACCAGTTCGCCCACCGTCTGGAAGCGCAGGGGGTGAGCATCGTGCAGTACCTGCAGGCCACCGGCCAGGACGAGACCCAGGTGGTCGCGTCCCTCAGGGCCGAGTCGGTGCCGGCCGTCAAGGCGGACCTGGCACTGCGCGCCGTGGCCGACGCCGAGGACCTCGAGCCGAGCGACGAGGAGCTCGAAGCGGAGATCGACCGCCTGGCGGCGGCCTACGGCGAGCGGCCGGAGGCGCTGCGCACCACCCTCGAGCACGCCGGCCAGTTGCCCGCGGTACGCTCGGACGTGAAGAAGTCCAAGGCCTTCGAGTGGCTCGTCGAGCGCGTCGAGCTCGCCGACCCCGAGGGCCGACCCGTCGACCGAGAGCTGTTCGCCCCGGAGGCCCCGAGCGAGCCAGAGACCCCGAGCCAGGCGCCCACCGGGGACCCCGGGGACGCAGGAGACACCCGAGCGACCGCCGCCCCGGAGAGTGGAGAAGAGTGATCAATCCCCTGGCCCAGTACCACGTCCCGGGAATCTTCGAGCAGACCAACCGGGGTGAGCGGGGTTACGACCTGTTCTCCCGGATGCTCGAGGAGAACATAATCTTCCTGGGCACCCCGATAGACGACTACGTGGCCAACGCCGTGTGCGCCCAGCTGCTCTACCTGGAGTACAAGAACGCGGACAAGGACATCAGCATCTACATCAACTCTCCCGGCGGGGAGATCACCGCCCTGTTCGCGATCTACGACACGATGAAGTACGTGAAGAACGACATTTCGACGTTCTGCTACGGCCAGGCGGCGTCGGCGGCCGCGGTCATCATGGCGGGTGGGGCCCACGGCAAGCGCTTCGCCCTGCCGCACGCCCGCATCCTCATCCATCAGCCCTACGGTGGCGCTGCGGGGCAGGCGGCCGACATCGAGATCCAGGCCAGAGAGATCCTACGAATGCGGGACCTGCTCAACCAGATGCTCGCCGCCGACAGCGGCCAGCCGGTCGAGAAGGTCGCCACCGACACCGATCGAGACTTCATCATGAGCGCCGAGGAGGCCCAGCAGTACGGCCTGATCGACGAGGTCATCACCGCGAGGGACCTGGCCGGGGTCCCGCAGGCCGCAGGCGTCGGCTGAGGCAGGGGGGGACAGGCGATGGCGAAGTTCGGGGAGTCCAGCGACCTGGTCAAGTGCTCGTTCTGCGGGAAGTCGCAGAAGCAGGTGAAGAAGCTGATCGCCGGTCCGGGGGTCTACATCTGCGACGAGTGCATCGACTTGTGCAACGACATCATTGAAGAAGAGCTCTCCGAGGGCTCCGAGGTCCACTTCGACGAGCTCCCCAAGCCCACCGAGATCTTCGAGTTCTTGAATGACTACGTCGTCGGCCAGGAGCGGGCCAAGAAGATCCTGTCGGTCGCCGTCTACAACCACTACAAGCGGGTGCAGGCGGGCGGCTACAGCGACGGGGAGGTCGAGCTGCAGAAGTCCAACATCCTGCTCCTCGGCCCGACCGGCTGCGGCAAGACCTTCCTCGCTCAGACCCTCGCCCGGCTGCTCAACGTGCCGTTCGCGATCGCTGACGCCACCGCCCTCACCGAGGCGGGCTACGTCGGCGAGGACGTGGAGAACATCCTCCTCAAGCTGATCCAGGCGGCCGACTACGACGTCAAGAAGGCCGAGACCGGGATCATCTACATCGACGAGATCGACAAGATAGCTCGCAAAAGCGAGAACCCGTCGATCACCCGCGACGTGTCGGGGGAGGGGGTGCAGCAGGCCCTCCTCAAGATCCTGGAGGGCACGACCGCGTCGGTGCCGCCCCAGGGCGGTCGCAAGCACCCCCACCAGGAGTTCATCCAGATCGACACGACCAACGTGTTGTTCATCTGCGGGGGGGCCTTCGCCGGGCTGGACCGGATCATCGAGAACCGCCTGGGTCGCCAGGGCATCGGGTTCCGAGCCGACATCCGCCGCGCGGAGGAGCGCGGGGAGGGCGACCTGCTCGGCCAGGTCCTTCCCGAGGACCTGCTCAAGTTCGGGTTGATCCCCGAGTTCGTCGGGCGCCTACCGGTCATCGGGGCGGTGTCCAACCTGGACCAGCGGGCCCTGGTGCGCATCCTGAACGAGCCCAAGAACGCCCTGGTCAAGCAGTACCGGAGGGTCTTCGAGCTGGACAACGTCGAGCTGGTGCTGACCGACGACGCCCTCGAGGCCGTCGCCGAACAGGCACTCCTGCGGGGCACCGGGGCACGGGGGCTGCGGGCCATCCTGGAAGAGGTGCTGCTCGAGGTGATGTACGACCTGCCGAGCCGACGGGACATCAGCCAGTGCCTGGTGGACCGCTCGGTGGTGCTCGAGCGGGTCAACCCGACGCTCGTGCCGAGGACCGTCGAGGCGACCAAGGAGAGCCGCCCTCGCCGCGCCGCCAGCTGATCCCCGGCACGCGGGATTGGGCCCACCGGCCCCTCGTCGCTATCCTGCTCGCCGCCATGGACCGTACCCTCGTCATCGCCAAGCCCGACGCCGTCGCCCGCCGCCTGGTCGGCGAGATCCTCTCGCGCCTGGAGCGCAAGGGGCTGTGGATCGTCGCCGCCGAGCTGCGCACCATCGACCGGGAGACCGCCCGGGCTCACTACGCGGAGCACGAGGGCAAGCCCTTCTACGACGACCTGCTCGCCTTCATCACCCGGTCCCCGGCGCTGCTGGTCGTGGTCGAGGGGCCCGGGGACACCTGGAAGGTGGTGCGCAACCTGATGGGCTCGACCAACCCGGCAGAAGCCGCTCCCGGCACGATCCGCGGGGACCTCGGCGTCGAGCTGACCGAGAACCTGGTGCACGGCTCCGACGGCCCGGAGGCGGCGGCTCGCGAGGTCGCGCTGTTCTTCCCGGCGCTCGCCTAGGCGGGGGCAGCGGGCGGATGGACCCGGGGTCGGCGAAGCGGTAGCCTCAGGGGAAGCCCGGAGCCGAAGTCGAGCCCGGTACCGCCGACAGGAGCCGCTTCCCGTGTCCGACAACATGTTCTCGGGGTTCTTCGGGCGCGACATGGCGGTCGACCTGGGGACCGCCAACACCTTGGTCTACGTCCGTGGCCGTGGTGTGGTGCTCAACGAGCCGTCGGTGGTGGCGGTCAACGTGAAAGACGACCGGCCCCTGGCCGTGGGTGCCGACGCGAAGCGGATGATCGGCCGCACCCCCGGCCACATCCAGGCGATCCGCCCGCTGCGCGACGGGGTGATCGCCAACTTCGACATCTGCGAGAAGATGCTCGCCTACTTCATCCGCAAGGTGCACGGCAACCACCGCTTCTCGGCCAAGCCCCGGATGGTGATCTGCGTGCCGTCGGGCATCACCGGGGTGGAGCAGCGGGCGGTCCAGGAGGCGGCGGAGTCGGCCGGGGCCCGCAAGCCCGCCCACATCATCGAGGAGCCGATGGCCGCGGCGATCGGTGCCGGCCTGCCGGTGCACGAGCCGACCGGGAACAT
>JAJZWW010000063.1 GCA_021846485.1 Actinomycetes bacterium | reverse complement strand
CACCGGCACCCCCGAAGACGCCCTCGACTGCGCCTGCGGGCTCTACCTGGGTGATCCCACCGCCTGGTCGGATCGCCTGCCAGATCGCTGACCCGCTTTCACGCGAGAACTTCCGCGGAGGACCACTAAGGTCGTCAGCCGTGTTCGTCTCCGACCTGCACCACTTCTTGGAGATGCCCGATGACGCCCCGGGGCCTGCGGTGCGGATGGCCGAGCACCTCACTGCGGTGGTGCGGGCGGCGACGGCCGGGCCGGCTGGGTTGGCATGGGTGAGCGCGCTGGGTTGTGGGCGCCGGCCGGGACGCAAGCGGTGTCGTGGGCGGATGGTGGTGTTCCGGGCTGATCTGCCGGCGCCCATCGAGTGGCGCTGCGACTCGTGTGGGGACGAGGGGGTGATCTCTGGCTGGGAGGGCTCCTATGCCGACTTGCGCCGTCCTCGTGGCGGCGGGTCCCGATCCACCAAGCCGGAGGTGCGGGTCTCCGACGAGGTGATGGTCGTTCTGCGGGACCTGCGGTTGTTGGGCACCGACTGCGAGCGGATGGTCTTCGCGGCGAGGGCCGACCCGGACGGGGCCGACCCTGACCGACCTGGCGCGTTCCTCGACGTCGACGCCGAGGACCTCGACGAGCTGATTGGTTGTGTGGCAGCGGAGGCCAACCATGAGGACGACCGCCGTCGTCAGAAGCGTCTCGACGGCGCGTTCAGCGCGTTGAGCGAGGCGCTGGGAGATCTCGACGGGAGCTGAACCGGCCTGGCCTCACCCGCGTTGCGCGGCCGGCGGGGGCTGTGCGGTGATCAGCCATCTCGGGGTCGTCGGCCTGGTCGCAGGCTGACGCCGACGCTGCGCAGCCAGCGCGCCGCGGTGATGGGGCTGGTGGTGTAGTGGGCTTGCCGGTGCCGGAGGCTCAGCCCGGGTAGACGGCGGTGTTGACCGCCAGGGAGAGCGCGGCGAGCGCCCCGTGGTAGCTGCTGGCGGTGTGCACGTAGCGGCCGTCGGTCCAGGCGAGCCCGGTGTGCTGGCCGTCGGGGGCCAGGTCGGCGGAGAAGTCCCCGCGGGTCTCGGGCAGGAGGTGGTGGTCCAGGTACGAGACCATCGGGGCGGCGATCGCGCGCCACCCGGAGAGGTCGCCGGTCAGCTCGAAGTGCCACTTGCCTTCTTCCCAGGTGACCTCGCAGGGCCCGGCGCCGCCGGAGTGGACGGCAGCGGCGATGCCCGTTTGCAGTTCGACGGTAGTGGCGGTCGGGCAGCCGGTGGGTGCGGGGTTGCCGCTGGCGTCGGAGGCGAGCGCGGCGGTCGCCGCAGCGTCACTCGTGTAGGCCCGGCCGCCGAAGCCGCCGAAGTAGTTGTCCAGCGCGCCGCAGCTGCCGGTCCCGATCCCCTTGTCGCCCACCGGGAGCGCCGACGGGCAGTGGTAGAGGCCGACCTCGTAGGAGCCGGCGTCGACCTGCACGGTCGCCGAGTTGGGCCCGTAGCCGCCCTGCCCGGGCAGCTGGCGGGGGGCTTCGAGGGGCACGTTGGTGCGGCCCCTGACCGAGGCCATCGCCTCGGCGACGAGCGCCGGCCAGCTCGAGGCGCCGGCCGTCGAGCCGGTCGAGGTCGTCGAGGTCGTCGAGGTCGTCGAGCCGCCCGTGGCAGCGGAGGTCGTCGGGGCACTGGCCGGAACGGTCGTGCTGGTCGAGGTGGAGCTCGTCGTGGCGCCCCGGCCGTTCGACCCCGAAGCGTGGTGGGCCGCCCCCGCCGAGGTTCCGCAGGCCGCCGCGGCGAACGCCAGCGCGACGATGCCCGCGGCGAGCTCCGAGCGGGCGACGACCCGCCGCCACGGCTGGGACCGCCCCGCGCTGCGGGGGGTCCGTCCGCCGCCGGCCCTCTGGTGCTCCGGCCGGTCGGGTAGCTGCCGGCGGGCTCCGGTGGAGCGTCGAATCGTTGCGGGCACAGCGTCTTCCTCCTCGTCGAGCTGCCCGGGGTGGGGCGTGGCGGGGCGCGGACCGACCCTCGATGCTGCTGGGGTGCTCCCGGCGCCTGCGCCTCCAGGTTAGGGAACGGGTCGAGGTCGCTCGTGGTGCCCCGGGACGGGGTGGGGCCCAGCGGGCAAGTTTCTCCCCGGTAGCTTGGGCTCGGTGTGCTCACCGTCTGTCCAGGCGCGGCCCGCGCGCCGATGACCGGGGCGGATTGCGATCCCCGGGCCCGGATCGATCGGGCTCCCCGAGAGGGGGAAAGGCGCACCCGGCGCGATCCTCCCGTGCCGTTCGAGCGGACGGACCGGGCTGTGGGGAGGTGGGGCCGGCGTAGCGCTCGGGGCGGGGTGGGGGAGCCGGTGCGGGGATCGCCGGGGTGGCGACCGCGATGACCGCCGGTACGGTCGGGTCCCGCTCGCGGTTCGCGGGGGTGGCGTTCGCCGTCGCCGCGGTACTGGCCGCGGCCAACCTGCCCACCCCGCTGTACCGCCACTACCAGCACGCCGACCACTTCTCGACCGGGGTGCTCACGATCGTCTTCGCGGTCTACGTGGTCACCGTGGCGGCCACCCTGGGAGTCGCCGGCCAGGCCTCGGACCTGTTCGGGAGGCGGGCGGTGCTCGTGCCGGGCCTCGCCGCCGGGGTGGCCAGCGTGGCGTGCTTCGCCGTCTCCGGAGCGGTGCCGGTCCTGGTCGTCGCCCGGGCCCTGAGCGGCCTGGCGAGCGGCGCGGTGACCGGTGCGGGCCCGGCCGCCCTCGCCGACCTCGAGCCCGGCGGCGACGTGGACCGGGCGTCGACGGTCGCGTCGGCCGCCACCGTCGTCGGCCTCGCCGTCGGGCCGATCGTGAGCGGGCTGTTCGTCGAGTACCTCCCGTTGCCCGACCGCCTGGTCTACCTGGCCTCCCTGCCGGTCCTGCTGGTCGCCCTCGCCGGGGTGTGGGCGCTCCCCGGGGGTGCGGGCGGCGGCTCCGTTCCGGGGAGGGGTCCGTCGGTCCTGGAGCGCCTCGGCCGCCTCCGCCGGCCCGGGGTGGCCCCCGCCCTGCGAGGGGTCTTCGCCCGGGCCACGCTGATCTTCTCCGCCGGGTGGGTCGGCGCGGCGATGTTCTTCGCTCTCGGTCCGACCTTCGCCGACCTGATCCTGCGCACCCACCGCCCGGTCGCCGGCGCGGCGATCGTCTTCGAGGTGTTCGTGTTCTCCGCCGCCGCCCAGCTGCTCAGCCGCCGCCTGGAGCCCCACCGGGCGAGCCGGGTGGGGCTGGTGGCCTTCGGTGCCGGCATGGGCGCCCTGCCGGTCGCCCTCTGGACCCGGGACGCGGCGCTGCTCCTCGCCGCGTCGGCGGTGGTCGGGGCCGGCCAGGGGCTCGCCCACCGGGCGAGCCAGGCGATGCTCCTGGACGCGTCGCCGGCGGGGGAGCGGGGCCGGAGCTCGGCGGCGTTCTACCTGGTCGGCTACTCGGCGATCGCGGTGGTCCTCGTCTCGCTCGGGTTCTTGATCGACGCCACCGGCCCGCTGGTCGGCCTCGCCGGCTTCTCGGGCCTCACCCTCGCCGCCGCGGTCGGCGCGCTCGTGGCCCTCGAGGGCGCCTCGGGCCGGCAGCGATCGGGTCGAGCCGGCGCCGACCGGTAGGGTCTCGCGTGGTGCGCGACGCTCACGAGCCGGGTGGTGCGGGCGGGGACCCGCTGCTGGAGCCGTTCGACCTGGCCGGGCTGCGGCTGCGCAACCGGGTGGTGAGCACCTCCCACGAACCGGCCTACGCCGAGGACGGGCTCCCCAAGGCCCGCTACCGCGCGTACCACGCGGCCAAGGCCCGCGGGGGAGTGGCGATGACCATGGTCGGCGGGTCGGCGGTGGTCTCCCGTGACAGCCCTTCGGCCTTCGGCAACCTGCACCTCTATCGTGACGAAGCGGTCCCGTGGCTCGCCGAGCTCGCCGAGGCGGTGCACGGCGCCGGCGCCGCGCTCACCTGCCAGCTCACCCATCTCGGCCGGCGCAGCTCCAACCGCAGCGGGGACTGGCTGCCGCTCGTCGCGGCGTCCCCGCTGCGGGAGGCCGCGCACCGGGCGGTCCCCAAGGAGGCCGAGCCGGCTGACCTGGAGCGCATCACCGCGGAGTTCGCCGCGGCGGCCGAGCGGTGCCGGGCCGCGGGCCTCGACGGCGTCGAGCTCGAGGCGTACGGTCACCTCCTCGACGGCTTCTGGTCACCGCTCACCAACCGGCGCACCGACGCCCTCGGGGGGGACCTCGACGCCTGCTCGGCGTTCCCTCTCGCGGTGGTCCGGGCTGTCCGGGCGGCCCTCGGGTCCGATTGCCTGCTCGGCGTGCGCATGGCGGTCGACGAGGGCGACGCCGGTGGCGTGGACCTCGCCCGGGGAGTGGAGGTCCTGAGGCGGCTCGTGGACGCCGGCGTGCAGTGGGTGAGCGTGATCCACGGCCGGATCGACACCGAGGCGGGCCTCGCCGCGGTCATCCCCCCGATGGGCCGGCCGGCAGCCCCCCACCTGGCGACGGCCGCGGGGGTGCGCCGAGCCCTGCCGGGGCTGCCGGTCATGCACGCCGGCGGCATCCGGGACGTCGCCACCGCCCGCTGGGCCCTCACCGAGGGGATGGTCGACCTGGTCGGCATGACCCGGGCGCAGATCGCCGAGCCCCGCCTGGTCGCCAAGGTGGCGTCCGGCCGGGAGGCCGAGGTGCGTCCCTGCGTCGGCGCCAGCGAGTGCCTGGACGCGATCTACCGAGGTGAGCCGGCGCACTGCGTCCACAACCCGTCGGTCGGCCGGGAGCTGGTGCACCCAGACGAGATCCCGGTGGCCTCCCGGCGCCGCCGCTGCGTGGTCGTCGGCGGCGGGCCCGGCGGCCTGGAGGCGGCCCGGGTCCTCGCCGAGCGAGGCCACGAGGTGAGCCTGCTGGAGGCCGCGCCGGCGCTCGGGGGCCAGGTCCGCCTCGCGGCGCGCTCGGAGCGCCGGCGGGACCTGATCGGCACAGTCGACTGGCGGGAGGCCGAGTGCCGGCGCCTCGGGGTCGGGATCCTCACCGGTGAGCTCGTCGAGGCGGGCGACGTGGTGGCCCTCGACCCGGAGGTGGTGGTCGTGGCCACCGGCGGCCTCCCGGCCGGCGTCGAGCTCGGATCCGGCATGGACCTGACCATCCCGGCATGGGAGGTCCTGGACGGGTCGGCGGCTCCCTCCGGGCGGGTGCTGGTCTTCGACGAGTCCGGCGCCCACGCCGCTCTCGACGCCGCCGAGCGCCTGGCGCGCGCCGGGGCTGAAGTGGCCGTCGCGACCCCTTACCGGGAGGTCGGGCCCGACGTGGGGGTCACCACCCTGGCGGGATACCTGGAGGTCCTCGGTGACTCCGGGGTGGAGCTGGTGGCCTGCCGGCGGCTGGTGGCCGTCCGCCGGGACGGGGCCGAGCTGGTCGCCGTGCTCGTCAACGAGTACGGGCGGGGCCGGGTCGAGCGGCGCTGCGACGCGGTGGTCGTCGAGGCCGGGACCACGCCCAACGACGAGCTCTACCGGCAGCTGGCCGGCCGCTCCGCCAATCGCGGGGCTGTCGACCAGGCCGCGCTCCTGGCCGGTGGCCCGCAGCCGGAGCCGCCCGACGGAGGCTTCGTGTGCTGGCGGGTCGGCGACGCGGTGTGCTCGCGGTCGATCGCCAACGCGGTGCTCGACTCGTGGCGGCTGTGCCTGGGGGTGTGAGCCGTCCTACGGTGTGGTCCACCGGGACTCGGGACCACCCGCCGAGGACCACCGACATGCTCTGGTTCACGGCCGATCTCCACCTCGGGCACGCCAACATCATCGCCTACACGGGGCGGCCCTTCGCCGGGCCCGAGGAGATGGACGAGGCTCTGGTCGCCGCCTGGAACGCCACCGTCGCCGCGGAGGACACCGTCTGGGTGCTCGGCGACTTCGCCCTCGGCCGGATCGACCAGACCCTGCCGACGGTCGCGCGCCTCGGCGGGCGCAAGCTGCTCGTCCCGGGCAACCACGACCGCTGCTGGGCCGGCCAGTGCAAGGGGGCCGAGGGATGGACCCGGCGCTACCGCGAGGCCGGCTTCGCCGAAGTGGTCGAGGGTCCGGTGGAGCTCACCGTCGGAGGACACCAGGTCCTCGCCCACCACTTCCCCTACCACGGCGACTCACGCGACCACGAACGCTTCGGCGCCCACCGACCGCTCGACCGGGGGGCGTGGCTCCTCCACGGCCACGTCCACGATCGCTGGCGCCAGGCCGGCCGCCAGCTCAACGTGGGGGTCGATGCCTGGGGGGGGCGCCCGGTGGGCGAGGGCGAGCTGGTCCGCCTGATCGAGGCCGGCCCGGCCGTGCTGGACCCCCTCGAGTGGGCGCCCGGGCTCTCCTGAGCCGAGGGCCTGCCCATGCCGCAAGCGCCGGCGAGGGGAGCCCGGCGGCCGGCCGGAAGGGTGGCTCAGCCGCCGCCCGGTCCGCTGAGGGGGACCAGGGTGGCGAGCTGCGCCCCGGTCGGCTCGCTGCAGCAGAACCACGCCTCGGTCAGGTGTGGGCGGTCGCCCTCCGGCCCGGCGGAGACCTCTCCGGGGGCCGGCCGGGGGGGCGGCTCGACGCCCGGGCGGCGCCCGGCGTAGGCGCGCAGCAGGCCTTCGACCTCCTCGAAGGTCCGCTCCGTCGGCTCGCCGACCCGGGCCTCGACCAGCTCGGCGATGTCGCCCTGGAGGGCGTCGATCCCCGGGTCGGGGTGTGACCAGGCCCAGCTCAGCCGGGCCGGGTCGTAGCCGCCGAGGTGCGGGGCGAGGGTCGCCTCGCCGAGCAGCAGCGACCCTTCGGGGAGCAGCAGCCGCACGCTGTACTGCACCGGGTCGACGTTGGCGACCAGGTCGTGGGCGACCACGAAGTCCATCATCGCGACCAGGCTCTCGGGGGTGGTCCAGGGGGTGAACGGCAGCCACGAAGGGCGCAGCTCGACGCCGAGGGACCGCAGGGCGACGACCGCCTCGGAGGCCTGCGCGGCGGTGTGGCCCTTGCGCAGCACGCGTAGCACCGAGTCGTCGACCGACTCCAACGCCGAGACCACGAAGGCGCAGCCGGACCCGGCGAGCTCGGGGAGCAGGTCCCGGTGGCGGAGCAGGTGCTCGACCTTCACCGTCAGGTCGAAGGTGAGACCCGGGTGGCGGTCGTGGACGGCGGCGAGCACCCGGCGGGCGTGGCGGGGGGCGTTCAAGAAATCCGGGTCGGCGAAGCTGACGTGGCGGGCGCCGGCGGCCACCAGGGCGTCGACGTCGGCCGAGACCACGTCCCGGTCCACCGTGCGGACCCGCCCGTCGTAGACGACCGGGACCGGGCAGTGCCGGCAGCGGTGCGAGCACCCCCGGCTCGCGGCGACCGACCCGACGGGGCGCAACTCGCCGGCGACCGCCAGGTGGGTGTAGCGGCCCAGCTCCGGCCACGCCGAGCGCTGCGGCAGCCGGGAGGCGCCCCGGGAGAGCTGGACGGCCGGGCCGGGGTCGCCGCCGCCGGCCCAGGCGACCAGGCCGTCCTCGTACTCGCCGGCGACGACCGCAGGGGCCGGCGCCCCGATCGGCGCTGCGGCGCCCGTCCCCGCGTAGAGGCCGAAGAAGCACACCGCCATCCCCGGCCGGCGTTGCCGGACCGCTCCGGCGACCTGCAGGGCGAGGCGCATCGCGGTGTGCATGGGCACCGACAGGGCCAGCCCCTCCGCCCAGTCGACGTCGGCGGGCTCGAGGCCTCCGATGGCCAGGTCGGCGGCGCGGACGAGGTGGCCGGCGCCGGTCAGCGCGGCCGTGGCGGTGGCCGCCGACAGGGGCTGGTGACCGAGCTCGTAGGTGGAGACCACTAGCACGCGCACCTGCCCGAGGTTAGGGCCCGAGCGGCAACTACTTGGACGGCCGAAGGCCGAGAACCGTGTGCTGACACGGCCGAAGTTGGTAAACGCCGTCCAAGTAGTTGCCGGAAGGGTCCTTGGGACCGGGGGCTCGGTTGCCGGCTCGCCCCGGGGCGGGCGGCTACGCCTCGCCGCCCGGAGGGGGAGCCGGGAGGTCGGGGGGGTCGGGGCGCACCTCGAAGTGCAACGCGGCCTGCGCCCGGCGCAGCGCCGACTCGACGTCGGCGGGCCGGTCCCCCCGGGCGAACACGAAGCCGAGGTAGCGGTCACCTTCGGGCAGCGGCACGAGCCGTCGCCCCAGGGGCACGGAGATCTCCACGCCGGCCACCCCCTCGACCGCCAGGGCCTCCTCCTTCCCCGAGACCGCCTCGAGGACCCCCGCGGCGGGTATCGGCAGCATCATCACCCCCGACGCCGGGCGCTCCCGGGCCAGCTCGTCGAGGCCGCCGCCGAGCGCGTGGCGGAGGACGAGCTCCTCGAGGCTCACCCCGGCGCCGAAGCGCAGGGCCCGCGAGCACAGCCCGCCGATCGAGCGGGCGGCCAGCTCGAGCACCGTCGCCTCGCCGGGGGCGGGGATCCGCAGCTCGGCGTGCACCGGGCCCTCGCGAAGCCCGAGTGCCGCGGCGGCCGCGGCGGTCGCCGCCTCGACCGCGGCCAGCGACCGGGCCGGGTGGCGGGAGGGGGTCAGGTAGATGGTCTCCTCGAAGTACGGCCCGTCGAGCGGGTCGGGCTTGTCGAAGACCGCCAGCACGCTCAGCTGCCCGCCGCGCAGCAGGGCTTCGACCGCGACCTCTTCCCCGGGCACGTAGCGCTCGACGAGGAGCGGCTCGTCGCCGACGATCGCCCGCACCCGGGCCGCGGTCGGCTCGGCGCCGGCCGGGTCGTCGACCCGGATGACCCCCTGGCTGCCCGAGCGGGACACCGGTTTGACGACCACCGGGTAGCCGAGGGCGCCGGCGGCGGGTCCGACCGGGCTGCCGGGGGCGACGACGCCGAAGGCGGGCTGGGGCACCTCGGCCGCCGCCAGTCTGGCCCGCAGGACCGTCTTGTCCCGGGTGGCCGCCACCGCGTCGGGGGGGTTGTGCACCAGGCCGAGGCGCTCGGAGGCCGCCGCGGCGACCAGCGCTCCCTGGTCGTCGACGGCGACGACCGCGTCGAGCGGGTAGCGGCGGTCGAGGGCGACGATCACCTCCAGCGCCGGGCCTGGGGACCCGAGGGGCACCACCACGGCCCGGTCGCCCATCGAAGCGGCCATCGCCTGGCGGCGCTCCGAGCCGACGACCACCTCGATGCCGAGGCGGGAGGCGGCCGCCAGGAAGTCCGCCGCCCGGTAGGTGCCCGTCGGCAGCAGCAACAACACCCGGCTCACTCCCCTAGGATGGCCCCATCGAACTGAAGAGGCGAACGCGCACATGACCGACACCGACCCGGGCGCCCAGCCCGTGCTCACCCTGACCGACAAGGCCCTCGCCAAGGTGCTGGCCATGCGCGAGGAGGAGCCGGAGTCTGCTTCGCTGGTCCTCTGGATCGGGGTGAGCGGCACGAGCGGCGGGGCCTACACCTACGACATGTACTTCCAGGAGGCGAGCGAGGTCCGAGCCGACGACTGGGTGGGGGTCCAGGGGGACCTGACGGTGGTGGTGCCCGCCGACAGCGTGCCGAAGATGACCGGGTCGGTGCTCGACTTGAACCGGGACCTCCTCGCCGGCGGGATGAGCATCCGCAACCCCAACCAGCCGCCCCAGCCGCCCCAGCCGGCCAGCCCGGCGATGACCGGGCCCCCACCGGACCTGAGCGGGGAGGTGGCCCAGCGGGTGCTGCAGGTCCTCGAACGCCAGATCAACCCGTCGATCGCCGCCCACGGCGGCCGGGCCGACCTGGTCGCGGTCGACGAGGGCGCCGCCTACCTGCGCCTGAGCGGCGGGTGCGCGGGGTGCGGGATGGCCGCGGTGACCCTCAGCCAGGGGATCGAGGTGGCGATAAGAGAGCAGATCCCCGAGATCACTCGGATCGTCGACGTCACCGACCACGCCTCGGGGACCAACCCCTACTACGAGCCGGCCAAGAAGTAGCCGAGCGACCGAGGAGCGCGGCAGGGAGGCCGGAGGCGACGGCCGTGCCCGGCGCGGCGGTACTGTCGGTAGCAGGAGACTTTCGTGGTGAACGGGGGGTCGGCATGGCCGGCGAGCGCGCAGGGCAGCACGAGCAGGAAGGCGGGTCGGTGACCGACCCGACGTTCTACCGCAGCGCCGCGGAGGCGGCCGCCGCCCCGAGGGAGGCGCTCGCCTACGTCGTCGCCTTCGACCGCTCCGGCGAGGCGCCCGACGCCCTCTGCGTGGTCGACGTGGAGGAGTCCTCGCCCGACTACGGGCGGGTGGTGGGCTGGGCGGACCTGCCCACCCGGGGGGACGAGCTGCACCACTTCGGCTGGAACGCCTGCTCCAGCGCGCTGATGCACGCCGGCCACGACATGGGCCCCGACGGCCTCCAGCGGCGGTACCTGCTGCTCCCCGGGATCCGCAGCTCCCGCATCAGCGTGTACGACACCCACCCCGACCCGCGCGCGCCGCGGCTGCACAAGACGATCGAGCCCGAGGAGCTGGCGGCCAAGGCGGGGTACTCCCGGCCGCACACCTTGCACTGCGGGCCCGACGGGGTGTTCCTCACCTGCCTGGGAGGCGCCGACGGGGCGGAGGGCCCGGGGGGCATCGCCCTGCTCGACCACAACAGCTTCGACGTGCTGCGCGCCTGGGAGACCGACCGGGGCCCCCAGCAGCTTGCCTACGACGCCTGGTGGCACCTCAACTGCGACACTCTGGTCACCAGCGAGTGGGGCACCCCCTCGATGATCGAGGACGGCGTGGTCCCCGAGGCGCTCCTCTCGAACCGCTACGGCCACTGCCTGCACTTCTGGGAGCTGTCCTCGGGACGCCACGTGCAGACCGTCGACCTCGGCGCCGAGCAGCAGATGGCCCTCGAGCTGCGACCCTCTCACGATCCCGACGCCACGTGGGGCTTCGTCGGGGTGGTCGTGTCCACCGCCGACCTGTCGGCGTCGGTGTGGCGCTGGTACCGGGAGGGCTCGGAGTGGAAGGCCCACCGGGTGATCACCATCCCCGCCGAGCCGGCCGACCCCGCCGACCTGCCGCCGGCGCTGGTGCCCTTCGGGGCGGTGCCGCCGCTAGTCACCGACATCGACCTGTCGGTCGACGACCGCATGTTGTACGTCTCGTGCTGGGGGACCGGCGAGCTGCAGCAGTACGACGTGTCCGACCCGGCCGCCCCGCGCAAGATCGACTCGGTCCGCCTCGGCGGGATCGTCGGGCGGAGCCCGCACCCCGGCGCGCCCGGCGAGGACCCCTCGGGCGGGCCGCAGATGATCGAGGTGAGCCGTGACGGCCGGCGGGTCTACGTCACCAACTCGCTGTACGGTGCGTGGGACGACCAGTTCTACCCCGAGGGGGTGAGGGCCTGGATGGCCCGGATCGACACCGACCCCCAAGAGGGGGGCCTGCGGGCCGACGCGGGGTTCTTCCCCCACGGCGACGACTTCCGTGGCCGGCGGGTCCACCAGGTCCGTCTCCAGGGCGGGGACGCCTCTTCCGACTCGTACTGCTACCGCTGAGCGGCCCCCGCCGACCATCCGCGCGCGCGGCGGGTCGGGACGGTAGGGTCCCGCGGGTGCTCGGGTACGGAGATGGGAGTCGGCAGTCGATGGTGCGCGTGGAGGAGGCGAGCCTGCGCCGCCTGGTGGGCGGGGCGACCCTCACCCGGGGCCGCAGCTATGCCCGCGCCGGGGCGGTAGTCCGCCGGCAGTGGGACGCGGACCGCTCGGTGGTGGAAGGCGAGGTCCAGGGCGCGGCACCCGAGCCGTACCGGGTGCGCGTCGCCGTCCGCCGCTCCGCCCCCGACGCGTCGATCGCCCACCTGGACGGGCGCTGCTCGTGCCCGGTCGGGTTCAACTGCAAGCACGCCGTCGCCCTGCTGCTCGCCCCCGACCCGCCGGTGGCCCGCCCCCGCCCGCCGCTCGAGGTCGTCCGCTCCGAGCCGGAGAGTGTCGAGCCGGAGAGTGCCGAGCCGGAGAGTGCCGGGCCGGAGAGCTTCGTGCCCGCCCGCCCCGAGCCGGACGGCATCGTGCCCGCCGGCTCCGTGCCCGCCAGCCCCGAGCCCGGCAGCGCCGGGCAGGCCCGGTCGGGACGGCGGTCCGGCCCGGCGTGGGACGCCACCCTGGCCGCGCTGCTCGCCGCCCCCGTCCCCGCCCCCGCTGGCGGCCCCGTCGCGGGAGGCGGGCCCCAGCCGGCGGTCGGCTTGCAGCTCGAGGTGGCCCGGCCGCGGCCGATCCCCT
>JAJZWW010000062.1 GCA_021846485.1 Actinomycetes bacterium | reverse complement strand
CCGCTGGGTCCGGTCCCGGAACCCCTGCTCCATGCCCTCGAACGCGGTGAAGAAGGCGAGCGCCTCCCGGACAACCTCACCTCCGACGACCCGGGAGACGGTCCGCAGGAACAGCTGGGTCGCCACGTTGGCCGCCCTCAGCCCCGCCCGGGTGGGCATCATCAGCAGGCGGAAGATACGGTTGTCGAGGAACCGCACGAGCCGGCGGGGCGCGTCGAGGAAGTCCAGGGCCTGGCGGGTGGGCGGGGTGTCGACGACCACCAGGTCGAAGTGGCCGGTCTCGTGCAGCTCGTAGAGCTTCTCGGCCGCCATGTACTCCTGGGTGCCCGACAAGGCGCCCGAGATGTTGCGGTAGAAGCGGTTGGCGAGGATGGACTCGGCCTGCGCCGGGCCGATCGCGTAACGCCTGACGAGGTCGTCGAAGGTCGACTTGGTGTCGAGCATCGACGCCCAGAGACCACCCCCCGCGGGCCAGGGACCCTCGACCGCCCGGGGCTCGTTGTCCAGACCGTCGTAACCGAGCCCGAGTGCGTCGGCCAGGCGCTTCGCCGGATCGATGGTCACCACTGCGACACGGCGTCCCTGCCGGGCGGCGTGCACGGCAAGGGCGGCCGCGGTCGTCGTCTTGCCGACGCCGCCGGGGCCGGCACAGATCACCACGTCGGTACCGGCCAGCAGATCGGCGAGGCGACCCCCGCTCCCGTTGCCCACCGGTCGGGACGCCCGCCCGGTCTCCCCGCCGGGCAGCTCCGGCCCGGACGGCTCGGCCTGGGAGCTCACGCTCGCCCTGGGCCGGGAAGGCTCCGGCCGGTCGACGAGAGGTCGGCAACGGCTCCGCCGGCCGGCCCGTTACCGCCGAGGTGCCCTCCCGGCAGGAGGCCCAGCGCACGTTCCAAGGAGTCGGCCAGGCTCTCGAGCTCGGCGGGCCCGAGGGCCGAGGCCCAGAGCAGCGGGAGGTGGAGTTGCGGGAGGGGCAGCTCGCCGGCGAGCCGCTCGACCTGGGCCTCTTGGAGCTGCTGACGGCGGCGGCGGAAGGCGGCCGCTGCTCCGAGGGCTTCGGCGGCGTCCCGGTCCAGGTGGGCGCCGGCCTCGGTGGCGGCAGCGGCCGCGTCCTCGGGCAGCTCGAGCGGTGTGAGCAGGCCGTTGACCACGACTGGGGCGAGCTTGACCCCGGCCCGGTCCTCCAGGTGGTAGGCGGTCTCGACGACCTCGTTCACCGGGGTCTCCTCGGGGAGGGTCACGAGCAGCACCTGGCAGCGGGAGGGGTCGGTGAGCAGGGCAAGCGCGTCGGCCGACTGTGTGCGGATCGGTCCGACCCCGATGGCGTCGAGCATCCCGCGAGGGGTGGCGAGGAAGGCGACCGCGTGACCAGCTGCCGGGGCGTCGACGACGATCAGCTCGGGAGCTGGGTCCGCCTGCTCCAGCTGCTTGATCTTCCCGAGCACGAGGACGTCCTTGATGCCCGGCACGGCGGTGGCGACCAGCTCCAAGGTGCCGGTGGTCGCCATCCGCTTCGATATCCGCCGGAGCCCGTGGCCGTCGAGGTACTCGACGAGAGCGTCGTCGGCGGAGATGGACCGGCCGGTGATCTCCGCGCGTGCCCGACGGGTCGGGGAGAGGACAGTCGGTTCGTAGCCGAGGCGTCCCGGGCGCCCGAAGAGGGCCGCGAGCGAGCCGGTGCTCTCCACGTCGACGAGCAAGGTGCTCAGGCCGGCGCGCGCCGCGGTGACCGCGAGGGCGGCCGCCACGGTGGTCTTGCCGACACCGCCCTTGCCCGCCACGATCACCACATTGGACTGCGAGCAGAACGCTCGGGGCTCCACGTGCCTCCCGGGATCGTCGGCCGGACCAGGTCGCTGCGGGCGACCGCAGGGACAACCTAGTCAGCCTCTGGCCCAAAGCCTCTGCCCCAAAGCCACCCGGCAGGGACTCGCCGCCCTCCCTCACCGGGTACCCGACCATTACACAACATGAAAAGTATGGAAAGATATCGCGATAGTGCAGCCCGCTTGCCGCAAGCCGGACGGTTGCACCCTTGTCGGCCGGGTTGGCGGGCTGTAGGCTCAATGCCCCGAAAGGGGGGAGTTCGACAGTGAGTGCCCAGCAACTGGACGATCTCTGGCAGGGACGGGCGGCCTGCAGGGGCCCCCATACGCCGATCTTCTTCCCGCCGTCGCACTTCGAGCGCAAGGACGACCGGGACGCCCGAGAGACGAAGGCCAAGGCGATCTGCGCAGCCTGCCCCGTTAGGCGGGCGTGCCTCGACTACGCCCTTCGCATTCGCGAGCCGCACGGCATCTGGGGTGGGCTCAACGAGTCCGAGAGGCGGGCCCTGCTCGGCGGCTGAGCCATCGCCCCGACCCCGACCCCGAGCACCGACCGACTCTGGATTGGGACGGCGACATCGGCCGTCCCCGACCGGATCCCCGGGGTGCCGGGGTTCGGGGCCACTGCAGAGCGGGACGGGAAGCGCTCGGCGTTCGGCGCGTAGCCTTCGGGGAGTGCTGTTCGCCGGACTCCTCCTGGCCGTGGCGGTCGAGGTGATCGCCTTCGTGGCGGTCGGGGAGCAGATCCACTTCCTCCCGGCGCTCGCCCTCCTGCTGCTCGTGAGCGCGTCCGGGCCGTTGATCGTGAAGCGGGTTGGCCTCGGCGTGCTCGGCCACGCCCGTGAGCGCCTGGAACAGGGAGATCTCCCGACCGGCGAGCTGCTCGACGGGGTCCTGGTCCTCGCCGGCGGGGCGCTGCTCTGCGTCCCGGGCTTCGTCGGCGACGCTGTCGGTCTCGCCCTCATGGTCGCCCCCGCGCGCCATCTGGTCATCCGCCTCGCCGGGCGACGCCTGGCCCGGAGGGTGAGGGAGATGGAGGGTGTGCAAGGAGCGCGCGTGGCATGGCCGGGCAGGGCGAGGCGCGCTCGGGTCGTCGACGCGGCGAGCCGCGACGGCGCCGTGAGCCACCGAGGGCCAGCTGACGAGCGCCCGGCGGGCCCCGACCGCCTGCCGCCCGGGTCTCCCGGGGGCGGCCGCTGAAGCCGGGCCCACCCGACCGGCTGCTACGCCTTGCGCACCAGCCCCCCGGCCGGCCCACCGACGAAGGTGCCGGCCGCGTCGACGAGGAGCTCGTCTTCGTTACCGATGAGGAACTTGCAACTTGCCTGCTGGACTTGGACTGTACTCACACCCAAACCACAGGTGCGGGCTGGTGAGGAAGTCCAGCAGCAAGCAGCAAGTTCCTTCTCAGCTCAGCTCAGCTCAGTCCCGGGCCGCCGGCGGCCCTGTGCCATCCCGGGTCGAGGGAGCGGCGTCCACCACCAGCTCGGCCCGGCACGGGTCGGCGTCGACCAGGGTCGAGAACGAAGCGACCGAGGCGGTCACCCCGGGGGTCTGCTCCGCAACGGTCGTTAGGATCCCCTCGGTCACGCCGCGGTGCAAGGTGCACACCAGGTCGGGATATGCCGCGGCGAGCTCCCGGAATGGACAGCCGGTGAAGGTGACCCCCCTGGCGGAGCCCTCTCCCGGCTCGGCCACCGGATCGAAGCCGAGCTCCGCGAGCTCCGCGACGACGGCGTCCACGCAGCGATCGGCCGGCCCGCCCGACCCCCGGTGCCGGCGTGACGAGGACCGGGCCGCCCCCGCCCGGGATGCCCCGGATCGACGTCCGGCGGCGAGGAGCGCCTCGGGCCGCGGTCCGACCGAGGCGAGCGCGTCCGCGAGAAGTTGGGCGAGCACGCGCGACCCGTCGGGCTCCAGCCCGAGGGGCGGAGCGCCAGGGGCCCGGGACCACAGGTGTTGCGGGCGGCCCACGCTGCCGTGGGCCTCGGCCGAGGCGCTCACGAGACCGACGTCCCTCAACCGCTCCAGGTGGAGCCGAACGGTGTTGGGGTGCAGGTCCAGCCGGCCGGCGAGCTCGACAGTCGAGAGCGGCCGGTCGGAGCGTCCGAGCTCGGTGAGGATGGCGTGGCGGGAGTCGTCGGCGAGCGCCTTCAGCAGCACCATCCGGTCCACCCCACGAGAGTACCGAGCCCCAACGGGCGTCCCAGGGGTGCCGGTAGACTCCCTTCGTGGGTGCACCCGACGAGGCCGGTATCCGTGAGGCCATGCGCGGGGTCGTCGATCCCGAGCTCGGAGCCGACGTGGTCGAGCTCGGCATGTACCAGGGGGCCGAGGTCTCCCCCGACGGTCAGGTCACCGTCCGCCTCGCGCTGACCACGGCAGCCTGCCCGCTGAGGAGTCAGCTCCAGCGTGACGTGGAGGCGCGCGTGGGCACCCTCCCGGGCGTGTCGGGGGTGACCGTGAGCACCGGTGAGATGTCCGCTGGGCAGCGACGGGAGCTGATGGACCGGGCGCGGGCCGCCGCGCAGGACAAGGCGCCTGCCACGACCATCCCGGCGCGCACCCGCGTCCTTGCGGTGTCGTCGGGCAAGGGAGGCGTCGGCAAGTCCTCGATCACCGTCAACCTCGCCGTCGCCCTGGCGAGCCGCGGGCTGCGCGTCGGGCTGCTCGACGCCGACATCGCCGGCTTCTCGATTCCCCGCATGCTGGGTATCCAGGGACGCATCGAGGCCGCCAGGACATCCGGGGGCGGCAGCGGGGAGCGGCTCTCGCTCGTCCCGGTGACCAGGCCGGTCGGTGCAGGGCACCTCGAGGTCCTCTCCATGGGGTTCCTCTCCGGGGAGGACGAGGCGATCATGTGGCGGGGGCTCATGCTCAACCGGGCGGTCCAGCACTTCGTCGAGGATGCTTCCTGGGGCGATCTCGACTACCTGCTCGTGGACATGCCGCCCGGTACAGGGGACATCCAGATGGGGTTGGCTCGCATGCTGCCGCGCGCCGAGATGCTGATCGTGACGACCCCTGCGCTCGCCGCCCAGAAGGTCGCCGCGCGGGCCGCCGACATGGCCCGCCGGGGCCACCTGCGGGTGGCCGGGGTGATCGAGAACATGAGCGGGTTCACCTGCGAGCACGGGTGCCACCACGAGCTGTTCGGATCGGGAGGGGGCCAGAGGCTGGCCGACGAGGTGGGCGTCGCCCTCCTCGGCCGCATCCCGATCGAGCCGGAGGTGTCCTCGGGCGGGGACACGGGCACACCAGCCGCTCTGGGGAGCAGCCCGGCGGCCCGGGAGCTCGCCCGGTTGGCCGAGGCGGTGCTCTCGGTCGCCCCGGTGGTGGAGATGCGCGACTGCTCGGCCCGCCTGCTCGACGCCCTGGGCGCCGGCGCAGCCGGCCGCCGGTTCGAGTAGATTCGAGTAGAGCTGAGTGGTGGCCGAGCCGGTGGGCGCCGACCAGGCAGTAGCATCGAACGGAGGCCTGGACCGGCCCACGACAGGAGGTACCGGTGAGCACCACGTCCACGGAAACCGCGCCCATCAAGCTGACCGAGGCTGCGTCGGTCAAGGCCGCCGAACTGCTCGCCCAGGAGGGCAACCCCGAGATGGCGTTGCGGGTGGCAGTACGACCGGGCGGTTGCTCCGGGTTCAGCTACGAGATGTTCTTCGACGCCGACGTGGCCGACGACGACATCCGGTCGCACTTCGGCGAGGTCTCCGTCGTAGTCGACCCGACCAGCGCCGGCCTCCTGCAAGGAGCGGTCCTCGACTTCAAGGACGGCCTCCAGGGGGCCGGCTTCAGCATCGAGAACCCCAACGCCGCCCGCACCTGCGGCTGCGGTCAGTCCTTCAGCTGACCTGCTGGCGGCCGACCGGCCGGTGCCCTCCGGGCTGCCGGTCCCGCCGGATGGTCGCAGCGAGCTGAGGTGAACCCGGGGATGCGGTGACCATCGAGCTGACCGTCGATGGCCGCCTCGTGACCGTCGTGGACGACGGCGTGTCGCTCCTCGCGACGTTGCGCGAGGAGCTCGGGGTGCGCAGCGCCAAGGACGGCTGCAGCCCTCAGGGCCAGTGCGGGTGCTGCACGGTGTTGGTCGACGGGGAGGCGAGGGTCGCGTGCGTCACCGCGGTGCGAAGGGTGGCGGGGCGCTCGGTCACCACCGCGGACGGCCTCGACCCTGCCGTTGCGGTCCCCTTGGCGGCTGCCATCCAGGAGTCGGGGGGGAGCCAGTGTGGTTTCTGTACCCCGGGGATCCTGTGCCGCCTGGTCGCGCTCGGCCCGGCCCCCGATCCTGCCGCTGTCGACCGGGCCCTGCTGGCGCACCTGTGCCGCTGCACCGGCTGGCAGGGGATCAGGGAGGCCGCCCTCCGCTGGAGGCCGGGTGCGCCGACGTCGGGTGCCGCCGGCCCTCCCCCCTCACCCGGGGAGAGGGTTGCTCCGGCGCCTCCGACCCCGGTCGCACGCTCGGCCCATCGGCCGTCTCCCGCGATCCGACGGGCGGCCGTAGAGGGCCGGACGCCGCAGGCCGTGGGGCTCGGAGCCGTCTTCGGGCGGGGTGGCTTCGCCGCCGACTCCGCCCCTCCCGGGGCGCTGGTGGCGGTGCCCGACGGCGCCGGCGACTGGAAGACCGGGGAGACCCTGGCGGAGGCTCGCTCCGCTGCGGGGGCCAGGACCGCGCGGCGCAGCGGGCGGCCTCTCACCTGGCCTCTCGCCCGGCCCCCCGGGGAGTGGGCGGTGTCCATGCGCACCACCTGGGTGGAGCCCGCTTACCTGGAGCCCGACTCCTCCTGGTGCGTACCCGGCGGCGAGCCGACCTCCCCGTTCGGCAATGGCGGTGCCTTCGGGGGCAAGCGGGAGTCGCCCGTAGCGACAGTCGCCCGGCGGCTCGCCGACGAGCACGGCCGGCCGGTCCTGGTGCTGCTCGGCCGCGAGGACGTGGTCCGGATGGGACCGAAGCGTCCGCCGGTGGCCATCGGCGTCCGGGGCGACGGCAGCGGCGTGGCGCGTGTCGCGCGGACGCCAGGTATCGCTGCGGCGCTCCGATCGGCGGCTCCGGGGATCGAGGTCGAGGAGGTGGAGGTCGCTGGCCCGCCCACCTCCAGCGCGCTGCGCGGTGCCGGCTGGGCCGAGGCCTCGGTGGTCCTCGCCGCCCTCCGGGGCGGTCCGGGGGTCACGATCCGCTCCCCTGAGGGGGCCGAGGCCACGGCCGAGGTGCACTGCGAGGTCGACCTGCGTCCTTCCCGGGTGAGGGTGGCGGTCCGCTGTGGTGAGGTGCTCGACGAGGCGGTGCTGCGCTCCTACGTCGTGGGGGCCACCCACATGGCGCTCGGGTGGGTGTGCTCGGAGGGGGTCGCGGTCGACGAGCAGGGACGGCCCGAGGACCTCACGATCCGTTCGTGGAGGATCCTGAGGGCCGTGGACATGCCCCCCGTGGAGGTCGAGATCCACGACGGCGCGGGTCCGGCGGTCAACGGCTCGGACGCCGCCTTCGCCGCGGTCGCCGCGGCCACCTGGATCTCTCAGGGCTGCCCGCCCGACCTTCCGACCCTGAGGGGGCACTGATTCGAGGAGGCGCCGAGCCGAGGGGGCATTGACCAGCGTGCACTGGCCGGTCGGAGCGCACTGGCCCGCGGGACACCGTCCCCCGCCCGTCCGGGGGGTAGCGTCGTCGCATGAGCGAGACCGCGCCCTCCCGCCCCGTAGGCCCTTATACGCCGGTCGTCAGGGCCGGCGAGTGGCTGATCGTCTCGGGCCAGCTCGGCCTGCGGGACGGCAACCTGGTCGAAGGAGGCGTCGAGGCCCAACTGACCCAGGCGATCGCCAACCTCCACGCGCTCCTGGCTGCCGAAGGCGCCGACCTGGAGGCGGTCGTCAAGACGACGGTGTTCCTCGCCGACATAGCCGACTACCCGGCGATGAACGCCGCGTACGTCGGTGCTTTCGGAGCCCACCGACCGGCCCGCTCGGCGGTAGCGGTCGCCGGGCTGCCGCTCGGCGGGTTGGTTGAGATCGAGGCCTGGGCCCGCCGGAGCTGAACCGACCTCGCAGCTCGCCCGGCCCGAAGGGCAACTTGTTGCGGCGTTGCACGATGAGCGATGATCGACCGGTGCCCGGTGCGGTCGTCGTGGTCCTCGTCTTGTTGGTGGTCCTCCCTGCGGTGTTCGGGTTGATCTGGGGGGCGATGGCCTGGGCTCTCGGCCAGCTGCTGACCGCCGAGGCGGAGGCGACCCACGCCGGCAGCGAGCTGATCGCCACCAACATCTGACCCGCCATGCAGAGAGGGGACTTGCCTGCTCGGGCTCTTCACCAGCCCTCACCTCGGGGTCTGGGTGCGAAACAGTTCAGCAGGCAAGCCTCTCCTCGGTACCCGCGCCCAGAGACCCTACGCCCAGCGTGACTGGCCGAAGCGGTAGCCGACGGAGCGCACCGTCGAGATCAGCCCGGCGTGCTCCTCGCCCAGCTTGGCTCGCAGCCGGCGGACGTGGACGTCGACGGTGCGGGCCCCCCCGTAGTACTCGTAGCCCCACACCTGGGACAGCAGCGCCTCCCGGGTGAAGACCTTCCCCGGGTGCGTCGCCAGGAACTTGAGCAGCTCGTACTCCATGTAGGTGAGGTCGAGCGCCCGCCCGGCGACCGCAGCCTGGTAGGTCTCCAGGTTGAGGACCAGCCCGCCGTGCTCGACGACCTCGGGCCGGGCCCGGCCCGCCCGCCAGAGGAGGTGGCCGAGGCGGGCCTGCAGCTCGCCCGGTTGGGCGGGGGCGAGGCAGAAGTCGTCGAACATCTCGGCCGCGGAGTCGAGCGCTGGTAGCTGCGCGGGGTCCACCAGGACCAGCAGCGGGCTCAGCGGCAGGTCCCGCTGGCGGAGCACGCGGCACGCGGCCAGCGCCTCCCCAGGGTCCGGGTTGGCGACGATCGCCCCTGCCCAGCCACCCTCTGGGGCGCTGGCGTCGGGGTCGCCCAGGTCGGCGACCGCTTTCCAGGTGAAGCCGGCGAGCTCCAGCGCCTGGACGAGCGCGGGCGGAGGCGGGTCGGGGTGCAGGAGGAGGGGTTGCACGAAGGCGAGATCGACGGTATGGGTCGCAGTGGCTCAGAGCGTGGGTAGGTAGCGGCGCAGCTCGAAGGGCGTGACCTCGGAACGGTAGGCGACCCACTCGGCCCGCTTGTTGCGGACGAACCACTCGAAGACGTGCTCGCCGAGAGTGTCGGCGAGCAACTTGGACTGCTCGAGCCGGTCGACGGCGTCGGCGAGGGAGGAAGGGAGCGCTTCGACGCCGAGGGCCCGGCGCTGATCGCCGCTCAGGTCGTAGAGGTTGGTGGCCAGCTCCGCCGGCAGCTCGTAGGCGCCTTCGACCCCGGCCAGCCCGGCGGCGAGGACCGCAGCGAGCGCCAGGTAGGGGTTGCAGGCCGGGTCGGGTGCCCGGTACTCGACGCGGGTCGAGTCCGGCTTGCCGCCCTTGGTGGGAGGGACCCGCACCAGGGCGGACCGGTTGTTGCGGGCCCAGGAGACGTAGACGGGGGCCTCGTAGCCGACGATCAGGCGCTTGTAGGAGTTGACCCACTGGTTGGTGACCGCCGTCAGTTCGTGGGCGTGGTGCAGCAACCCGGCGATGAAGTGCCGGGCGACTGGGGAGAGGTGGTAAGGGTCGGCTCCGTCGTAGAAGGCGTTGGTGTCGCCCTCGAAGAGCGACACGTGCAGGTGCATGCCCGAGCCCTGCACGCCCGAGAGCGGCTTGGGCATGAACGACGCCACCACGTCCCGGCGGGCGGCGATCTCCTTGACGACCATCCTGGCGGTCATGATCGTGTCGGCCATCGTCAGCGCGTCGGTGTAGCGCAGGTCGATCTCGTGCTGGCTCGGGGCGTCCTCGTGCTGGTTGTGCTCCACCGGGATGCCCATGTCCTCCAGGGCGAGGACCGTCTGGCGGCGGAGCACGCTGCCAAGGTCGTTGGTGGTGAGGTCGAAATACGAGCCGTGGTCGAGGGGCACCGGAGGGCCGGACGGCTCGGGCACCTCGGAGCGGGCGAAGTAGAAGTACTCGAGCTCGGGGGCGGCGAAGAACGAGAACCCGTGGTCGTGAGCCCGCTCCAGGGCGCGGCGCAGCACCTGGCGGGGATCGCCCTCGAAGGCGGTCCCGTCCAGGTTGACGATGTCGCAGACGACCCGGGCGGTGGCGGTGCCGTCGGCAAGGTACGGCAGGAGCTGGAAGGTCTTCGTGTCCGGGAGGGCGAGCACGTCGCTCTCCTGCACCCGGCTGAAGCCGTCAACGCTCGACCCGTCGAAGGTGAGGCCCTCGTCCATGGCGACCTCCAGCTCCGCCGGGGTGATCTGGATCGACTTGGGCACCCCGAGCACGTCGGTGAACCACAGTTGCACGAAGCGCACATGGCGCTCCTCGACGGTGCGCAGGACGTAGTCCTTCTGCTGCTCCACCCCCTCATGGTGGCCGACGGAGGCGGCCGGCCGGTCCCAGTTCACACAGCGTTCACCGAGCCGGAAAGCAACCGAAACACGCGCCGGGGAGCATGGTCCACCGTGACCATCAGAGCGGAGTACATCTGGATCGACGGGAGCCAGCCGACGGCGCTCCTGCGCTCCAAGACCA
Source organism: Actinomycetes bacterium (assembly GCA_021846485.1). Taxonomy (GTDB): domain Bacteria; phylum Actinomycetota; class Acidimicrobiia; order Acidimicrobiales; family Palsa-688; genus JAKAQB01. Next base: position 1,804 of record JAJZWW010000062.1, on the reverse strand, counting down.
AGGTCCTCACCTCTTCGGGGGAGCCGCCCATCTGGGGCTTCGACGGGTCCAGCACCAACCAGGCTCCCGGACGGACCTCGGACTGCGTCCTCGAGCCGGTGTTCTCCTGCCCGGACCCGATCCGGGGCGGAGCCAACCTCCTCGTGCTGTGCCAGGTGCTGCTCACCGACATGACCCCGCACCCGACCAACACCCGCGCCCCACTGGTCGAGACAACATCGAAGTACGCTGGACAGGAGCCTCTGTTCGGGATCGAGCAGGAGTACACCATGTTCCGCGGCAGCCGGCCCCTCGGCTTTCCGGACCACACCGGGTACCCCGCGCCGCAGGGCCCCTACTACTGTGGTGTCGGCGCCGACGACATCTACGGCCGCCCGCTCGTCGAGGCCCACCTCGAGGCGTGCCTCGGTGCCGGGCTGTCCCTGTCGGGGATCAACGCCGAGGTGATGCCTGGGCAGTGGGAGTTCCAGGTGGGACCTCTCGGCCCGGTGGAGTGCTCCGACCAGCTGTGGGTGGCGAGGTGGCTGCTGCACCGCATTGGCGAGGACCACGGTATCTCGGTGACCCTGCACCCCAAGCCGGTCCGCGGGGACTGGAACGGCGCCGGGTGCCACACCAACTTCTCCACCAAGGCGATGCGGGAGGGTTACGACGCGGTGATCGCCGCAGTGGAGGCTCTCGGCAAGAACGCCGCCGAGCACGTCGCCAACTACGGTCACGGCATCGAGGACCGCCTCACCGGCCAGCACGAGACGGCGCCGTACAACGAGTTCAGCTACGGCGTGTCCGACCGGGGGGCATCGGTGCGCATCCCTTGGCAGGTTGCCGAGGAGGGGAAGGGCTACATCGAGGACCGGCGACCCAACGCCAACATGGATCCCTACGTGGTGACCCGCCTGATGGTCGACACCTGCTGCTCGGCCCTGACCTGACCCGCCCGCCCGGGCAGCGTCCGCACCCCGCCCGACTCGTGAGAGGCGGCGCGTCCGGCGCCGGCCGGCCCGGCACGGGGCGAGCCGCGTGGTCGCCTCGCCCGCCGGCATCCCGCCTTGTCGGCGGGCCGGGCCGATCAAGCGGTCGCGACGGGTGTCCTCCTGCGGCGCGCCCTGCGGTCCACCAGCAGGGCCAGCGTGACGAGCAGGGCGCTGAGCGCGGCGCCTCCGCCGAAGGCGGCGCCTCCGCCGAAGGCGGCGTACGCCGGGGCGCCGGCGATCGCTGCCGAGCCGGCCGCGACCGTCCCGAGCCCCCCGAAGATCCCCTGGCCGGCGGCCATGCGGTCGTCGGGGAAGACCCTGCCGACGGCGCCGAACCCGCCAGGTATGGCGACCGACTGCACGCACGCTTCCCCCACCCCGAGCACGACGATCAGCGCCGGCCAGGGCACGAAGCCGTAGGCGGCCATGAAGCAGTCGGCTCCGAGGAGCCCGAGGCCGCCCGCCAACAGCGGTCCGCGGCGCTCGGCGATCTTGCCGCCGAGGGGGGCGAGCACGACGAAGGGGACGCCGAAGAAGCTGAGGCTGAGACCGATCAGCAGGGCGCTCGCCCCGCGGTCGGTGAGCATGCGGGACCACAGCGCGTCGTACAGTCCGTTGGGTAGTTGCAGGGCCGCACCGAGGAGGAGCACCGCGACCAGGGGGCCGAGAGGGAGGCCGGCGACGCTGCGCCACCTCGCTCCGAGCACCCGGCCCGGGAGGTCTCCGCGCGCCGGTACGCCGGCGGTGGCGGGGGGACCTCCGGCGGGCGCACCGGTTCCTTCTCGCTCTCGCTCCGGGAGCACCTCCGGGCCCAGGAGCGCCTCCGGGTG